>CAUVGG010000023.1:0-12680 GCA_963551305.1 uncultured Streptococcus sp. | reverse complement strand
AGTCTTTGCGACGACTTTCACCCTTGTTTCCAGTCGAACCGAGAACCAGAGCAATCTTTCCAGTTTGATGAGTTTCAACAACAGAAATCAGTTTTTTCAGACTGTCACCATTGTGGGCGTAGTCGATGAAGACCTTGGCTCCATTTTTCTGAGTGAGAACTTCCATACGTCCAGGGACGCGGGTTGCAGCGATCCCTTTTTTGATATCTTCAAGACTGGCACCTAGACGAAGACAGGCAAGTCCTGCAGCAACGGCATTTTCTTGGTTAAAGTGGCCGATGAGTTGGATATCATAATCACCAGCGAGTTTACCTGTAGCGGAAAAGCTAAAGGCTTTGGAGTTCTCGATTTGGTTACTTGACTGGCTACCATAGAAGTCATGTTCTTGATCTTCCACTTGTTCTTTCAATACAGAAAAATGGTCCATGTCGCTATTAATGACAACTGCTCGGCTATTTTTCATCAAGAGACGTTTGTGGTAGAAGTAATCTTCAAAGCTTGGATGCTCAATCGGACCGATATGGTCAGGAGTGATGTTAAGAAAGACACCTACATCAAAGGTCAGACCATAGACTCGATGAACAAGATAGGCTTGGCTAGAGACTTCCATTACAAGATGGGTTCTTCCATTTTTAACAGCCTGAGCCATCATGTCGAAAAGATCGATATTTTCGGGTGTTGAGAAGGAAGATTTAAAGAAGGTCTTGCCATCCAGAGTTGTGTTCATAGTTGACAAGAGAGCTGTTGGGTAGCGTTGAGATAGGATGTGGTAAGCAAAGTAAGCAGCTGTTGTCTTTCCTTTTGTACCTGTGAAAGCGAGAATTTTGAGTTTCTTTTGTGGATTGCCATAGAATTCCATAGCAATTAAACTCATGGCTTTTTTGATATCGTTCACAACGATGACGGGGATACCAACCTCGTAGTCCTTTTCTGCGACATACCAGGCTAAGCCCTGACTTATAGCAGATAGGAGGTATTCTTTTTTAAAAGCAGCGCCTTTTGCAAAAAAAAGAGTGCCTTCTTTTACTTTTCGACTGTCGTAACTGATGCTGTCAAAAACAACTTCACTGTAGTTGTAGTGGTAATGTCCTTGGTCAACAATCTCACGAAAAAGGCCATCTTTCTTTAAAATATCTAATACGGTTTCAATCTTAATCATACTTTCTATTATAAACTTCAAGCCCGAATTTTACAAGTAACAAGGAAAAGTTTATAATGGAAGATAAGGAACTTTTCCTAGTTATCAAAATTGAATGAGGAAGCTATGTCTAACGAAAACAATCACCAGCAAGCCCAGATGTTGCGAGGGACTGCTTGGCTAACAGCTAGTAACTTTATTAGTCGCCTCCTTGGTGCTATCTACATTATTCCCTGGTATATCTGGATGGGGACCTATGCTGCTAAGGCAAATGGACTCTTTACCATGGGCTACAATATTTACGCCTGGTTCTTGCTGATTTCGACAGCGGGTATCCCAGTTGCGGTCGCCAAACAAGTAGCTAAGTACAATACCATGCGAGAAGAAGAGCATAGCTTTGCCTTGATTCGGAGTTTCCTAAGCTTTATGACGGGCTTGGGCTTAGTCTTTGCTTTGGTCTTGTATCTCTTTTCTCCCTGGTTAGCAGATTTGTCAGGTGTGGGGAAAGACCTGATTCCCATCATGCAGAGCTTGGCTTGGGCAGTCTTGATTTTCCCATCTATGAGTGTCATCAGAGGATTCTTCCAAGGGATGAATAACCTGAAACCCTATGCTATGAGTCAAATCGCCGAGCAGGTAATCCGTGTTATCTGGATGTTGATGGCAACCTTCTTCATTATGAAGATGGGTTCTGGTGACTACTTATCAGCCGTTACCCAATCGACCTTTGCGGCCTTTGTGGGGATGGTGGCAAGTTTTGCAGTCTTGATTTATTTCCTTGCCCAAGAAGGTTTGCTTAAAAGAGTTTTTGAAACACGGGATAGGATTAATAGTAAGCGACTCTTAGTCGATACCATCAAGGAAGCCATTCCCTTTATCCTGACAGGATCAGCCATTCAACTCTTCCAAATCTTAGACCAGATGACCTTTATCAATAGTATGAAGTGGTTTACTAACTACAGCAATGAAGACTTGGTTGTCATGTTTTCTTATTTCTCAGCCAATCCTAATAAAATTACTATGATTTTAATCTCTGTGGGAGTTTCAATCGGGAGTGTCGGCTTGCCGCTTTTGACGGAAAACTATGTAAAAGGCGACTTGCAGGCGGCGGCTCGCCTAGTCCAAGATAGCCTCACCATGCTCTTCTTATTTCTACTGCCGGCAACGGTTGGAGTGGTCATGGTAGGGGAGCCTCTTTATACAGTCTTTTACGGTAAGCCAGATAGTCTGGCCATGGGCTTATTTGTCTTTGCAGTTTTGCAGTCTACTATCCTAGGCTTGTATATGGTCTTGTCTCCTATGCTTCAGGCCATGTTCCGCAACCGCAAGGCAGTTCTTTACTTTATCTATGGTTCCATTGCTAAGATCGTCTTGCAATTGCCAACCATTGCTATTTTCCACAGCTACGGTCCTTTGATTTCAACGACTATCGGCTTAATCATTCCGAATGTCTTGATGTACCGAGACATCTGCCAGGTAACGGGTGCTCGTCGAAAGATAATCTTGAAGCGAACTATTTTGATTACCATCTTGACCCTTGTCATGTTTATCCTAGTTGGCTTCTTGCAGTGGCTGATCGGTTTTGTCTTCCAGCCAAGTGGACGTTTCTGGAGTTTCCTTTATGTGGCTCTCATCGGAGGGCTTGGAGGAGGTCTGTATGGTTTGATGAGCCTACGGACACGACTATTAGACAAGATAATTGGCAAAGCTCAAGCAGACCGACTACGTACACGATTGAAAATATCGTAAAAGGATTTATAAATAAAAGTAATGAATTTAACCTTTCTTTAATAGAAAGGTTTTTATACTACATTTTTCTTAAAAAAAGAGAACTTTTTCTAAAATTAAGAGCAAAAAATATGCTTTTTTAAGTTTTTCTTCAGAAATTGCTTGACTAAATAAAACTAAAGCTGTATAATAAGACAAAACTTTTAAACAGGAGGTTCTGGAAATGAAAAAGTCTAAGGCCAAGTATCTGACACTTGCAAGTGTCGTGTTAAGCGCAGGTATCTTACTGAGCGCATGTGGAAATTCAAATAGCGCTACTAAAACATATAACTATGTTTATTCGAGCGATCCATCTAGTTTGAACTATCTTGCAGAAAACCGTGCAACAACCAATGACATCGTGACCAATTTGGTGGATGGGTTGATGGAAAATGACCAATATGGTAACTATGTTCCATCATTGGCAGAGGATTGGACTGTTTCTCAGGACGGTTTGACCTATACTTACAAATTGCGTAAGGATGCAAAATGGTATACTTATGAGGGTGAAGAATATGCCCCTGTAACGGCCCAAGACTTTGTGACAGGATTGAAATATGCTGCTGATAAAAAATCCGAAGCCTTGTACCTGGTTCAAGACTCGGTAGCAGGTTTGGATGACTATATCAACGGGAAAACAACTGACTTTTCAACTGTCGGTGTTAAGGCGATTGACGACCAAACAGTTCAGTACACTTTGACACGTCCAGAATCTTATTGGAATTCTAAAACAACTTCAACCATTCTCTTCCCTGTCAATGCAGATTTCTTAAAATCAAAAGGGGATGACTTTGGTAAGGTAGACCCTTCTAGTATTTTGTACAATGGACCTTTCTTGATGAAATCGTTTGTTTCAAAATCTGTTATCGAATTCAAGAAAAATCCCAACTACTGGGATGAAAAAAATGTCTTTGTGGATGATGTGAAATTGGCCTATTATGATGGTAGTGACCAAGATGCACTAGCACGTAACTTTGTAGAAGGAGTCTATAGCTACGCGCGTCTCTATCCAAATAGCTCAAGCTTTGAAGGAATTAAAGAGAAGAACAAGGATAACATCATCTATAGTATGCAAACTGCAACTTCTTATTACTTGAACTTCAACTTGGACAGAAAATCTTATAACTTCACTTCTAAGTCCTCAGATATCGAAAAGAAATCAACCCAAGAAGCAGTTCTGAATAAAAACTTCCGTCAAGCCTTCAACTATGCTTATAACCGTACAGCCTATGGAGCACAATCTCAAGGGGAGGACGGAGCAACAAAGATTATTCGTAACTTGGTTGTACCTCCAACATTTGTAAGTATCAACGGAAAAGACTTTGGCGATGTTGTTTCAGAAAAGATGGTCAACTATGGCCAAGAATGGCAAGGAATCAACTTTGCAGATGCGCAAGATCCATACTACAATCCTGACAAGGCTAAAGCTAAATTTGCAGAAGCTAAGAAAGAATTGGAAGCTAAGGGTGTGCAATTCCCAATCCACTTGGATGTAACAGTTGACCAATCAGCTAAAAAAGGTGTACTTGAAGCAAGTTCTTTGAAACAATCCATCGAATCTGTTCTAGGAGCTGAGAATGTGGTTATCGATATCCAACAATTATCAACAGATGACTTTGACAACTCTAGCTACCTCGCTCAAACTGCAGCTCAAAAAGACTTTGATATCTATAATGGCGGTTGGAGTGCTGACTACTTGGATCCATCAAGCTATCTTGATATCTTAAATGTCAATAACGGCGGTATGTTGCAAAATATTGGTCTAGAACCAGGTGAGGTCAATGACAAGGCTAAGGCAGTTGGTCTGGATACTTACACTCAAATGTTAGAAGAAGCGAACAAGGAGCAAGATCCAGCAAAACGTTATGAAAAATATGCTGAAATTCAAGCTTGGCTCGTTGATAGCGCCCTTGCAATTCCAAACGTTTCCCTTGGTGGAACACCTAGTTTGAGAAAGACAGTTCCATTCTCAGCACCATTCTCACAAGCTGGAAATAAGGGTGTCGAATCATACAAGTATCTCAAGTTACAAGATAAGACTGTAACGGCTGATGAGTATGAAAAAGCGAAAGAAAAATGGCTAAAAGAAAAAGAAGAATCAAATAAAAAAGCCCAAGAAGAACTGGCAAAACACGTTAAATAACCAGTCTATTCAACAGGAAAAACGATAGTTTCTCAGGAAACTATCGTTTTTATATAGTTTGAAACTATAACTAGCTCTTGAAAAGAAGAAAATGAGTTAGTGAAAATAAGTGGTACAATAGTTACTATAGATTTGGAGGTATTGTATGAGCAAAGAACTACACATCAACACAATTTTGGCCCAGGCGGGAATCAAGTCAGATAAGGCAACAGGTGCCTTGGTGACGCCACTTCATTTTTCAACAACTTATCAGCATCCAGAGTTTGGCCAGTCTACTGGATTTGACTATACCCGTACTAAAAATCCAACTCGCAGTAAGGCGGAGGAAGTCTTGGCGGCAATCGAATCAGCAGATTATGCCCTAGCGACAAGTTCAGGTATGGCTGCGATTGTACTGGCCTTTAGTGTCTTTCCAGTAGGAAGTAAAGTCTTGGCTGTTCGTGATCTGTATGGGGGTTCTTTCCGTTGGTTCAACCAAATCGAGCAAGAAGGCCGTTTCCATTTTACCTATGCCAATACTGAAGCAGAGTTGATTACTGAGTTAGAGAAAGATGTGGATGTTCTCTATATTGAAACACCAACTAATCCCTTGATGTTGGAATTTGATATTGCCAAACTAGCCAAACTAGCTCATGCCAAGGGTGCCAAGGTAGTGGTGGACAATACCTTCTACAGTCCGATTTACCAACGTCCGATTGAAGATGGTGCGGATATCGTTCTTCATTCTGCCACCAAGTATCTAGCAGGGCACAATGATGTCTTAGCTGGGGTGGTTGTGACTAATAGTTTAGAACTATATGAACAACTTTTCTATAATCTCAATACGACAGGTGCGGTCTTGTCACCATTTGATAGTTATCAGTTGATTCGTGGTCTTAAAACTCTGCCTCTTCGTATGGAGCGTTCTACAGCCAATGCCCAAGAAGTGGTTGCCTTTTTGAAGGATTCACCTGCTGTCAAGGAAGTGCTCTATACTGGACGTGGGGGTATGATTTCCTTTAAAGTAGTGGATGAAAAACGTATTCCTCATATTTTAAATAGCCTCAAGGTCTTTTCATTTGCGGAAAGTTTGGGTGGAGTAGAGAGTCTGATCACCTATCCGACGACTCAAACCCATGCGGATATTCCAGCAGAAGTGCGCAATTCCTATGGCTTAACAGATGACCTCTTGCGCTTGTCAATTGGGATTGAAGATGCTAGAGATTTGATTGCGGACTTGCGCCAAGCTTTGGAAGGATAAGATAGATATGGGAAAATATGATTTTACAAGCCTGCCCAATCGTTTTGGGCACCATACCTATAAATGGAAAGAAGCAGAAGCTGACCGAGAAGTTCTACCAGCCTGGATAGCAGATATGGACTTTGTGGTTTTGCCTGAGGTTCGACAAGCTGTACAAGCCTACGCAGATCAGTTGGTCTATGGCTATACTTATGCTAGTGATGCTTTGATTGAGTCGGTTCAGGACTGGGAAGCCAGTCAACACGGCTATCGCTTTGACAAGGATGCCCTCGTCTTTATCGAGGGAGTGGTACCAGCTATTTCAACAGCCATTCAAGCCTTTACAAAAGAAGGAGAGGCTGTTCTGATTAACACACCGGTCTATCCACCTTTTGCACGCAGTGTCAAACTGAACAATCGCAGATTGATTACCAATTCTTTGGTGGAAGAGGATGGGCTGTTTGAGATTGACTTTGACCAGTTGGAGAAGCAATTGGTGGAAGAGGATGTGAAGCTTTATATCCTCTGCAATCCTCATAATCCTGGGGGCCGTGTTTGGGAAAAGGAAGTGTTAGAAAAGATTGGTCATCTCTGCCAAAAACATGGTGTTTTGTTGGTTTCAGATGAGATTCACCAAGATTTGGCTCTCTTTGGTCACAAACACCAGTCATTCAATACCATTGATCCCGCCTTTAAAGACTTTGCTCTTATCTTGAGTAGTGCCACTAAGACCTTTAATATTGCTGGGACCAAGAATTCCTATGCAGTTATTGAAAATCCAAAGCTTCGTGTGGCTTTCCAAAAACGCCAGTTGGCCAATAACCAACATGAAATCTCAGGCTTGGGGTATTTGGCGACAGAAGCTGCCTACCGTTATGGCAAGGACTGGTTAGGAGAGTTGAAAGAAGTCATTGAGGACCACATTTACTATGTAGTGGATGTTTTGGGCAACGAAACCAAGATTAAGGTCATGAAACCGCAAGGTACCTACTTGATCTGGCTTGATTTTTCAGCCTATGACCTAACGGATGACCGCTTGCAAGAGCTTTTGAAGAATGAAGCCAAGGTTATCTTGAACCGAGGTTTGGACTTTGGGGAGGAGGGAACTCTTCATGCCCGCCTCAATGTAGCTATGCCGAAGTCAGTACTGGAAGAGGTTTGCCAACGCATCGTGACCACTTTTGCTACACTTTAAAAATCGAGCCTTCTAGGAGAAAAGTCTTCCTAGAAGGCTATTTTCATAGGGGAAAATGTGGTATAATGAAAAGATAAGATAAAGGGGTAACTATGGCTAAATTGATTCCGGGAAAGTTGCGCATGGAGGGGGTTGCACTCTATGAAACAGGCAACATTGAGATTATCAAGGAAAAAGGGAATCGCCTCTATACTCGTGTGGCGGGAGAAGACTTGCGCTACAGTTTAGAGGATGATCTTGTTTTTTGTGCTTGTGATTTTTTCCAAAAAAGAGGTTACTGTGTTCACCTCGCAGCGCTCGAGCATTATCTGAAGAACGATGAAGAAGGCCAGGTGATTTTACAAGCCTTAGAAAAAGGACATGAAGAGCAAGAAGAGGTCGAAACCAAGGTTGGTTTTGGTGGTAGTTTTTTGGAGCGGATCCAACCTCAGAAGAGAGAGAAAATCTACACTTTGTCGTCTCAAGGCCAGGTAGAAGCTGGAACCAATCGCCTCCTTTGGACTCTTCGAATCGGTTTAGTTGATAGTCAAAAATATTATGTCATTCGTGACATCCCTCTCTTTTTGAAGGTCTTGGCCCATCGAAAGCCATATATGATTGGGAAACACTATGAAAATGACTTGTCTTGGGATGCTTTTGATACAGCTAGTCAAGAAGTTCTTACTTTTTTATGTGGCTTGATTGAGGAGGGACTGAGTCAAGACCTCTTTTTCCCCAATCAAGGTCGTCACCTCTTTTTCCCTCTGACTTTTTTTGAGCAGGGAGTGGGGTTATTGATGAACTTGGAAGATTTTCATTTCGAACATCAGATTACTAGTTATGAAAATCTTCTCTTTCATGATTTAGATCCAGAAGCAGAGATTTTCTCTTTTTCCGTGCAGGAGTATCTCGATTATTTTGAGATGGAAATTTCTGAGACTGACCGAGTCAACGTATTCTATGGGGGAGCGGTTCTATTTCGTAAGGGGAATCTTTATCTCTTAAATCCTAAACAAATCAGCCTCCTAAAGGAAATCAAGGAGCTTCCTCAGGAGGAAAGAGGGAGAAAATGCCTCCAGTTTGACAACAGTGATCGTGACCGTCTGGCCGCCTGTCTTCCTTTGTTTGGACAGCTGGGCATAGTTTCTGCTCCTGAGCGCTTGCAAATCAGACCCTTTTCACCAATCTTTTACTTTGATAGGGAGGATGACGGCCGCATCCGCTTGGATATCCAGTTTGACTATGGAGATGTTAAGGTGACTAGTCGTCAACAGCTGGAACAATTACCTTTTTCAAGCGATGTTGTCTTGGAAAACCAACTATTTCAAGTCTGTTTAGGGGCTGGTTTTGAGGCTGATTTTCAGTCTTGGAGACAGGCTTTGAAGCCAGAAGCGGTTTATTCTTTCTTTCACCATACGATTCCAGCTTTTGAGAAATTGGGTCAGGTTTCCTTGTCTGATGAGATGAATCAGCTCTACAGTGTCCAAGCTCCTCAGATTCAGATTGAGTCCAAGGGAGGATTGTTGGAAATCCAGTTTGATTTCCAAGGGATTGCCCAAGAAGAGATTGATCAAGCTCTTAAAGCCCTGACCAGCAATCAGAATTTCTATATCAGTTCTTCTGACCAAGTATACTTTTTTGATGAGGAAACCAAGCAGATTCGTCAAAATTTGCAGGAACTGGGTGTTGAGATAAAAGATGGTTCTTTTCAGGCTCGGAAATCTCTAGCTTATAGCCTTTCTCAGTTGTTTGAAGGTCGAGACAGGATTTCCTTCTCGGAAGAATTTCAGCATTTAGCTCATGATTTGACCCATCCAGAGGATTTTCCTCTGGGAGATATACGGGTGCAGGCGAGTTTGAGAGACTATCAGGAAAAGGGTGTCCGTTGGCTCCAGATGCTTCATCACTATGGCTTTGGTGGCATCCTAGCCGATGATATGGGACTGGGAAAAACATTGCAAACTATCGCTTTTTTGACCAGTCAGGTGACCGAAGATAGTCGGATCTTGATTTTGGCTCCGTCAGGTTTGATCTATAACTGGGCAGATGAATTCAGGAAATTTGCCCCACAGTTGGATTTGGTTGTCGTTCATGGTTTGAAAGCGAATCGAGAAGCAATTCTTTCTGAAAATCACCAGATCTATGTGACTAGCTATGCCACCTTTCGTCAAGACAGCGAGCTTTATCAAGAGATGGCTTTTGATTTTCTCTTCTTAGATGAAGCCCAGGTCATGAAAAATGCCCAGACCAAGATTGCTCAGAGTTTGCGCCAGTTTGTGGTGCCAGCAGTCTTTGCTTTGTCAGGTACGCCCATTGAAAATCATTTAGGAGAGTTGTGGTCTATCTTTCAAATTGTGCTTCCGGGGCTCTTGCCAAGTAAAAAGGAGTTTATGAAATTACCGGCTGACCGAGTCGCGCAGTTTATCAAGCCTTTCGTCATGAGGCGTAAGAAAGAAGAAGTTCTTACAGAACTACCTGATCTGATCGAAGTCGTCTATAAAAATGAACTGGAAGACCAGCAGAAGGCCATCTATCTAGCCCAGTTGCAACAGATGCGAGACCGCCTAGCGCAAGTGACAGATCAAGAATTCCAGAGAAGTCGGGTAGAAATCTTATCTGGTCTCATGCGATTGCGCCAGATCTGCGATACGCCAGCTCTCTTTATGGACGATTACCAAGGAGCTAGTGGTAAATTGGATAGTCTCCGAGATTTATTGCTACAAGTGGCTGATGGTGGGCATCGGGTCTTGATTTTCTCCCAGTTCAAAGGAATGTTGGAAAAAATCGAGAAAGAACTCCCAGACTTGGGCTTGACTTCCTTCAAAATCACAGGTTCAACTCCTGCTCATGACAGACAAGAGATGACCAAGGCCTTTAATCAGGGAGAAAGAGACGCCTTTCTCATCTCTCTGAAGGCGGGTGGTGTTGGTCTTAATCTAACGGGAGCTGATACAGTTATTTTGGTTGACCTTTGGTGGAATCCCGCTGTCGAAGCCCAGGCTATCGGAAGAGCACACCGCATGGGGCAGGAGCAGATGGTCGAGGTCTATCGTTTGATTACCAAGGGGACCATTGAAGAAAAAATCCAAGAACTTCAAGAACAAAAGAAACATTTGGTTTCCCAAGTTTTAGATGGTACGGAGTCGCGTGCGAGTCTCAGTCTGGCAGAAATTCGTGAAATTTTGGGAATTTCTGAAGCCAGCACTTGAAAAATCAAGACAATACGCTATAATGAAGTGTTGAAAGGAAATACAAAATGAAACAAGATCGATTTCCATTGGTGTCAGATGATGAGATCATGCTGACCAAAATGCCAGTCATGGACTTGTACGATGAGTCAGACTTTATTAGCAATATCAAGGGTGATTACCGCGATAAAAACTATTTGGAATGGTCTCCTATCAATGAGGAACAGGCTGTAACTCCTTCGGTAGCTAGCAAGGAGTCAAAACCAGGCCCAGAACCTAAAAAAATTGAAAAAACGTATGCTGAATTGGCTAGAGAAGAGGCGCGTGCGGACTTGAAGAAGAAACGCTCAGCCATGTATTTGACTCAGGATGTTAGTCATACTAGACGACACAATGGTTCAACACTTGTTCGTCAAGGAAACCAACCAACAGCACCATTTCAAAAGGAAAATCCAGGTGAGTTTGCCAAGTTTAGTAAAAACTTGAGCCAGTCCCACTATATTCTAGCCGAGGAAGCTGGCCAGGTAGTAACTCCAACTCCGAAAGCCCAAACAGGAAAGGCTAAAAAGAACAACTATGATTTTCTAAAGAAGAGTCAAATCTATAATAAAAAGAATAAGCAAACGGAACAGGAACGTCAGGTTGCTCAAGAGTTGAATCTGACAAGAATTACTGAGTAAGGGAGAAAAACATGTCAAAAACATATCATTTTATTGGAATCAAGGGATCAGGGATGAGTGCCTTGGCCTTGATGTTGCACCAAATGGGACACAAGGTTCAAGGTTCAGACGTTGAAAAATACTACTTTACTCAACGTGGACTAGAGCAGGCAGGGATTACGATTCTTCCTTTTGATGAAAAGAACCTGCAAGGGGATCTTGAAATTATTGCTGGAAATGCCTTTCGTCCAGATAATAACGTTGAAATCGCCTATGCCGACAAAAATGGTATCAGCTACAAACGTTACCATGAATTCCTAGGTAGCTTTATGCGTGACTTTGTCAGCATGGGGGTTGCAGGAGCGCATGGTAAGACATCAACGACTGGGATGCTGTCTCATGTTTTGTCTCACATCACAGACACTAGCTTCTTGATTGGGGATGGAACGGGTCGAGGTTCTGAAAATGCTAAGTATTTTGTTTTTGAATCTGACGAATATGAGCGTCATTTCATGCCTTACCACCCAGAATACTCTATTATCACCAATATTGACTTTGACCATCCAGACTACTTTACTAGTCTAGAGGATGTTTTCAATGCCTTTAATGATTATGCTAAACAAATTACCAAAGGTTTATTCGTCTACGGTGAGGATGCTGAGTTGCGTAAGATTACAGCCAATGCTCCAATCTATTACTATGGCTTTGATGCTGAGGGAAATGACTTTGTAGCCAGCGACCTTCTACGTTCTACGACTGGTTCGACCTTCACAGTTCATTTCCGCGGACAAGAGTTGGGTCAATTCCACATTCCAACCTTTGGTCGTCACAATATTATGAATGCGACAGCCGTTATTGGTTTACTTTATACAGCAGGGTTTGACTTGAACTTGGTACGTGAACACTTGAAAACATTTGCTGGTGTCAAGCGTCGTTTCACTGAAAAGGTTGTCAATGGCACCATTATTATTGATGATTTCGCCCACCATCCAACGGAAATCATTGCGACCTTAGATGCGGCTCGCCAGAAATACCCAAGCAAGGAAATTGTTGCAATCTTCCAACCACACACTTTTACTAGAACCATTGCCCTATTGGACGATTTTTCTAAAGCTTTGAGCCAGGCAGATGCTGTTTACTTGGCGAAAATCTATGGATCAGCCCGTGAGGTGGACCATGGTGACGTCAAGGTAGAAGACCTAGCAGATAAAATTAAGAAGAAAAGCCAAGTCATCACAGTTGAAAATGTATCACCACTCCTTGAGCATGATAATGCAGTTTATGTTTTTATGGGAGCAGGAGATATCCAAACCTATGAGTACTCATTTGAACGTCTTTTGTCTAATTTGACAAGTAACGTCCAATAAGAAAAAAGAATGGAAATTCCAATCA
>CAUVGG010000022.1:0-14041 GCA_963551305.1 uncultured Streptococcus sp. | reverse complement strand
ATTCGTCATTATGAATCTTGATGTCACCGATAAAGCGGTTATTGGTCTGGTTGAGGGTATAGTGGCCCATGACCCCTAGACCTTTGATGCGTTTGCCTGAAGCTTCAACATAATATTGCCCCAATAGTTGGAAACCACCACAGATGGCTAGAACCACACCGTCATTTTGGATGTAGTTGTCGATGCTCTCTTTTTTAGCAGGAAGGTCGCCTGCAATGATGCTTTGTTCAAAGTCTTGACCACCACCGAAAAATGCGATGTCGTAGTGGTTTTCATCAAAGTCATCATGGAGAGAAACGATGTCAACTGTTACATGGGCCCCCAGTTTTTCAGCCACATACTTGAGCATGAGGATATTTCCATTGTCTCCGTAGGTATTCATGAGGTTCCCATAGAGGTGAGCGATGTTGAGCTGATAAGGGTAGTTGCCATCTTTTGAGGAAAGTGAAGTATAAACCATTAGTTCATCTCCTTTCTAACAATCTGACGACTAGCCAGCAGTTCGCGGAATTCCAGCATGGCAGTATAGGTAGCTAGGATATAGGCATGCTTGCAGTCCTGGTTCTCAATGGTTTTGAGAACTTGCTCCAGATTACTTGTCTCAGTGATTTTATCAGCTGGGTAGCCAGTCACCCGAAGACGACGTGCGATTTCAGAGTGCCGAACACCGCCAGCATTGATTTCTGGAATGTCCATGTCAGTGATTTGTTCAAAGTCCGCATCCCAGATCCAGCTGGTATCAATCCCATCAGCATAGTTGGCATTGAGGAGGACAGAAAGGCTAAATGGATAAGGTGCTAGTTTGATCATCTCGATAGCTTGGGTCGCGCCAACTGGATTTTTGATGAGGACAAGGGTACATTCCTTATCGCCGATATGGAATGTTTCTTGGCGTCCAAAGACAGCGCGACTCTTATCAAATCCCTGCTTGATCCGTTGCGAATCTGCACCGAGGAAACGGGCGATGGCAACCGCAGCAAGGGCATTGTAGATGTTGTAAAGTCCACCGATTTGGATTCCGTATTCTTGTCCGTCAATGACAAAGCGAGAGCGATTGTTGGTCAACTCAACCAAGTCTGTCAGACGGTAGTCCAATTCAGGACGTTTGCAACCACAATTTTCACAGATATAGGCACCCAAGTTGGCATAGGTATTGTGCTCGTATTTGAGGATGCCTTGGCAGTCAGGACAGAGAATCCCTTCGGTATTGTAGTGAGCCAGTTGAGCTGGTCCTTTTTCCAAGTCAAAACCAAAATAGTGTACAGGATTAGGAATAGCTGGCTTATAGAAAAGTGGACTGTCACCATTAAGGAGAACAGTGGCCGTAGGCACCTTGCGGATGGCATCCAAAATCATGTTATAAGTCGTGTAAATCTCACCGTAGCGGTCCATCTGGTCACGGAAAATATTGGTGATGACAAAAAGGCTAGGCTGGATATAGTCACAGATACGAGAAAGACTGGCTTCGTCGATTTCGAGGACGGCAATGTTTTTCCCAGTTTTAGAAGATTTGGCTGTTAGGAAGGTTGTTGCAATCCCTGTAATCATGTTGGCACCGCTCGGATTGGTCAGAACCTGACCATAAACCTCTTTTAAAATGCCGACAGTAAGGGCAGTTGTCAGGGTTTTCCCGTTGGTTCCAGTGACCACGACAATCTCGTAGTTCTTAGCTAAATTTTGTAAAATATCTTTATCAAATTGAAGGGCGAGTTTTCCTGGGAGCGTACTTCCGCGGCCAAGACGGCTCAAGATGAAGTGAGATGAACGCCCAGCTAGGAGGCCCAAAGTAGTTTTTAATTTCATGTTTCTATTATATCATAAAAGAAAGAAAAGATAGATTTGAGATTTCGCAGAAACAAAAACAGCCCGACGAGGGCTGTGAGTGATTAGTTTTGAAACCAAGTTGCGATTGGAAAGTCGTTTTGCTTCAGTTCCAGTTTTGCTTTGGTTAGAAGTTGGCCATTTTCTAATGAATACAATAACAAATGTTGATTAGTTACGATCAATACCTTATTTGTCAAACTTGTATCGATGTGTATTATCTCTTCTGTAGAGTCAGGTAAATCTTTTCTGACATTGATTAGATAGCTAGATTCATCAGAGAGATTAACAATAGATAAGGCACAGCGATCATTTCCATCCGCCTCGTGTTTTACAATCAATCGATCCTCTTTTGGAGTTTTATAGAGAAGATTTGGATTGTCCTCTGGTAGCGTGATGAAGTGCTTTTCCTTACTAGACAAGTTCATGACAAGTATGCGATTGTCTGGATCCTTGGAGAAAGTTTCTGTATTTCGGGTATAAGCAACGCTACTGTAATAATTGTCACCGATTAATTCAGAAGAAGTCAGCATTTCAACGATCTTGCCTTCGCTTGTCAGAGGTGTGCGAGACAATTCTTTTAGTTGGTCATTTTCGTCCAATTCAACTAAATAGCCATCGAACACTAAAGCGGGTCGTTGACGGAACTCATCATGAAACCCCAGACCAAGGTAGAGGCGATTCCCTTTTCCATGAAACTGGATCGGAAAGGAAGTGGATTCGGAGAATGTTTTCTGAGTAATCAGCTTTCCTGAGATGTCAAACATACTGAGAACACCATCCTCAGTTGTAGTTTGGCCTGTGTAGAAGAACTTGTCTGATACCCCAGCTCCTGAATAAGCATAGAAAGGAGTTGAAATTTTCCGGATGTCCCCCGTCTGAAAGTCAAGGGATACAATATTTTGAGTAGATGCTTTCCCTCTGGTATTTCCAGATGAGAAAACGAGATAGCGATTGTCAAACCGCCCCTGAGGAAACCAGAAATTGACATCTTCTGCAATGGAGACATCCTCAGTCTTCATGAGCTGAAACTGATCGTTTTGCAACTGATAACTTTGAATGGTTTTCGAATTGACAAGGTAAAAATCAGCAGCTTGATTGACTGTGAATCGCTGTTTTTGAGGTGAAATCAAGCGAAAAAGCATCCAGCAAAGCAGGAAAAAAATGAAGACTATACTGACACAGAAAACCAGTGTTTTCATAGCTGTACTTTTTCCTTTGGATAGAAAGGAAAAAGGAGTGTGTTTTGGTAGTTTAACTTGCTTTCTCATGTGACTAACCTCCTTTTTTAACAAAAAATGAAGACAACATCCTACGCCTATATTATAAGCTTTTACAGCTAAAAGCACAAATAATCTTGCAAGGAAACTATAGACTGGATAGAAAAAGACAAACACCAAAATGGATGCTTGTCTTGTGGAGAATATCTGAAAACCTAAATCGCAAACAAGTCATTCAAGTTCTCAGCCAAGGTTGGGTGAGTGAAGATTTGTTTTGTGAAGTAAGTGTAAGGGATCTTGTTGTCCATCGCAACAGTGATGATGTTGATGATTTCTTGAGAACCTTCTGAGAAGATGCTTGCTCCAAGAATTTCTTTTGTTTCAGTATTGACAACAGCTTTGAAGGCTCCACGAAGGTCTCCATTTACGTGACCACGAGGCATGGCAGCAACAGGGATTTCTTTCACGGCGTATGGAAGTTTTAATTCAGCTGCTTGGCTTTCCGTCAAGCCAACTTGAGAAAGAGCTGGTGTGATGAACATGGTGTTTGGCACATTGAGACGGTCTTCAAGAGTGTAGCTGCCATCTCCAGCAAGGTAGCTGTAGACAACACGGAAGTCATCAAGTGAAATGTAGGTAAATTGAAGTCCACCGTTGACGTCTCCAACTGCAAAGACACCAGGAACGTTTGTTTGGCAGTGTTTGTCGACCTTGATAGCACCACGCTCCGTTAGTTCAATATCTGTATTTTCAAGTTGAAGTGGTTCTACATTCGGTTTACGTCCAGTTGCGTAGAGAAGGGCATCGAAACGATAAGTTTCCTTTTCAGTTACGACAAGGACTTGGTCACCGTCGTTTTTGATTTCAGTAGTACGGATGTTTTGAAGCAATTCAATACCGTCTTCTTCCATGTATTGTTTAGCAAGAGCTGCGATGGAAGGTTCTGCTCGAGGTAGGAAAGTATCCAAGGCATCTAGGACTGTGACTTTGCTTCCAAGTCTGTTGTAGAGTCCTGCAAATTCAAGACCGATATTTCCACCACCAAGGACACCAAGTTTTTCAGGCAATTTGTCCAAGTTTTGGATACCTGTTGAGTCAAAGACATTCTTACTTGTAGCAAGTCCAGGGATTGGCAAGACGTTTGAAACAGCACCAGTGTTGATAACGATAGTTTCAGCAGTCAGTTCTTGTTTTTCATCACCAGCTTGGATTTCGATGACTTTGTTTGAAAGGAAGTGAGCTTCCGCATCAAAGATATCCACACCTGTACCCGCAACAGTAGCATAGTTTTTACCGTTGAGGCGACTAGTGATAGTATTTTTGGTAGCAATGACTTCTTCAAAAGACAAATCTTTCTCAGCAGCAACTAGCAAGGTTTTAGTTGGGATACAACCGATGTTGATACAAGTTCCGCCGTACATAGCCTTACTACGTTCGATAAGGGCAACTTTTTTACCAGCTGAAGCCAATTTACCAGCTAGTGTTTTACCAGCTTTACCAAATCCAATAACGATTAAATCATATGTTAACATTCATAGTCCTCCTATTTGATTTTCATTCTAGCACAAGAAAACACTTTTTGCACAAATCTGCTACGGGAAATGAAGTACGTTTGAAATGGTCCCTTCAAATCCTTTGATAAACAAGTTTCAGGCTACTTTACAGCTAGAAAATCGTTTACATGATTTTCCTTAAAGATTCTACTATCTTTTGCCCCGCTCTTGTGTTATACTAGATAGGTTGCAAAGAAACTCGTACTTTTCTTTCGTGGAAAAGAAGCAACACGGTATCTCATTTATAAATGAAGATACATCATGAAAAGAAAAGTATATACTACGCGCTATAGGATGGCTTCGCACCATCTTTAGAAAGAAGAAAAACGTGAAATTTAATGAATTTAACTTGTCTGCTGATTTGCTAGCAGAGATTGAAAAAGCTGGATTTGTAGAAGCAAGTCCTATCCAAGAACAGACCATTCCCTTGGCTCTCGAAGGAAAAGACGTTATCGGTCAAGCTCAGACTGGTACAGGGAAAACTGCAGCCTTTGGCTTGCCAACCCTTGAAAAAATCCGTACAGAAGAAGCGACCATCCAAGCCTTGGTCATCGCTCCAACTCGTGAACTCGCTGTTCAAAGTCAAGAGGAACTGTTTCGCTTTGGCCGTAGCAAAGGAGTGAAAGTTCGCTCAGTTTACGGTGGTTCCAGCATTGAAAAACAAATCAAAGCCCTTAAATCTGGTGCCCATATCGTTGTAGGAACACCAGGCCGTCTCTTGGATTTGATTAAACGCAAGGCTTTGAAATTGCACGATATTGAAACCCTCATCCTTGATGAAGCGGATGAAATGCTCAACATGGGCTTCCTTGAAGACATCGAAGCCATCATTTCCCGTGTCCCTGAAAATCGTCAAACCTTGCTCTTTTCAGCAACGATGCCAGATGCTATCAAACGTATCGGTGTTCAGTTTATGAAGGACCCTGAGCATGTCAAGATTGCTGCCAAGGAATTGACAACAGAATTGGTGGATCAGTACTATATCCGTGTCAAGGAACAAGAGAAATTTGATACCATGACACGTCTTATGGATGTGGAACAACCAGAACTTGCTATTGTATTTGGTCGTACCAAACGCCGTGTAGATGAATTGACTCGTGGACTGAAAATCCGTGGCTTCCGTGCAGAAGGAATTCATGGTGATTTGGACCAAAACAAACGTCTTCGTGTCCTACGTGATTTTAAAAATGGGAATCTCGATGTTTTGGTTGCGACAGACGTAGCAGCGCGTGGCTTGGATATTTCAGGTGTGACTCATGTCTATAACTACGATATTCCACAAGATCCTGAAAGCTATGTTCACCGTATCGGTCGTACAGGTCGTGCTGGTAAGTCAGGTCAGTCCATTACCTTTGTTTCTCCAAATGAAATGGGTTATCTCCAAATCATCGAAAACTTGACCAAGAAACGTATGAAAGGCTTGAAACCAGCGACAGCAGAAGAAGCCTTCCAAGCAAAAAAACACGTAGCTCTCAAGAAAATCGAACGTGATTTTGCGGATGAAACTATTCGTGAGAACTTTGAGAAATTTACTAAAGATGCTCGTAAGTTAGCTGCAGAATTTAGTCCAGAAGAATTGGCTATGTATATCTTGAGTCTGACAGTCCAAGATCCAGACAGCCTTCCTGAAGTGGAGATTGCGCGTGAAAAACCACTGCCATTTAAACCATCAGGTAATGGCTTTGGTGGCAAAGGTAAGGGAGGTCGAGGAGGTCGTCGTGGAGACGACCGTCGAGATCGTGATCGCCGTGGCAATGGTCGCCGTGATGACTTCAAGAAAGGCAACCGTGGAAACGATCGTTTTGATAAAGACAGACGTTACCGTAATAAAGACAATAAAAAACCTCGCAACACTTCAAGCGAAAAGAAAACCGGCTTTGTTATTCGTAACAAAGGAGACAAATAGAAAAAAGCGATTCACACTGTGAATCGCTTTTATATATAAGGAGACCGATAGTAAAAGAAGATGGTGATAGTAAAGGATAGGTGAAACGGAAAGGGATTTATCATGTCATCTTCTTATAATATTATAATATCAAAAATAAAATAGGATGTCAATAAAAAATCGCTTTTTTCTAAAATATTTTTGCTGTTCAAAATTGCAATTAAATAAGCAATTTTCAGATAATAATTGAAAATTCACGCTCTTTATGTTATAATGGTAGCGATTAAATGCGAGGTAAAAAATGGCACACTTATTAGAAAAAACAAGAAAAATTACTTCTATTTTGAAACGCTCAGAGGAGCAACTTCAAGATGAACTTCCTTACAATGCGATTACACGCCAGTTGGCAGATATTATTGATTGTAACGCTTGTATTGTGAATAGCAAGGGACGCCTTTTAGGCTACTTCATGCGTTATAAAACGAATACAGATCGTGTAGAGCAGTTTTTTCAAACTAAGATTTTTCCAGATGATTATATTCAAGGTGCAAACATGATCTATGATACGGAAGCCAACCTTCCTGTTGAACATGATTTGACCATTTTCCCTGTAGAGAGCCGTGCGGATTTTCCAGATGGTTTGACGACCATTGCTCCGATTCATGTATCAGGGATTCGCCTAGGTTCCTTGATCATTTGGCGCAATGATAAGAAATTTGAAGATGAAGATTTGATCCTTGTCGAGATTGCGAGCACGGTGGTAGGGATTCAACTGTTGAACTTCCAACGTGAAGAGGATGAGAAAAATATTCGCCGTCGTACTGCTGTTACCATGGCGGTTAATACCCTTTCCTATTCAGAACTTCGTGCCGTATCAGCTATTTTAGCTGAATTGGATGGAAATGAAGGGCAGCTGACTGCATCAGTTATTGCAGATCGTATTGGCATTACGCGCTCAGTGATTGTCAATGCGCTTCGTAAATTGGAGTCGGCTGGAATTATTGAGAGCCGTTCACTCGGAATGAAGGGGACTTATCTCAAAGTTCTAATTGGTGATATTTTTGAGGAAGTGAAAAAGAGGGACTACTAATGGCAAAGGCTTTAATCTCGATTGACTATACAGAGGATTTCGTAGCAGACCATGGAAAGCTAACTGCTGGAGCACCTGCTCAAGCAATATCAAAAGCCATTGATCAGGTAACCAGATTGGCTTTTGAACGTGGGGACTATATCTTTTTCACCATTGATGCCCATGAGGAGAAGGATACATTCCACCCAGAAAGCAAGCTCTTTCCACCGCACAACATCATCGGAACTAGTGGTCGTAATCTCTATGGTCCCCTAGCTGACTTTTATGCTGAGCATGAGGCGGATAATCGCGTCTTTTGGATGGACAAGCGTCACTATTCAGCATTTTCAGGAACGGATCTTGATATTCGTTTGCGGGAACGTCGGGTTGATACTGTTATCTTAACAGGTGTTTTGACGGATATTTGTGTTCTTCATACGGCTATTGATGCTTATAATCTAGGTTATCAAATCGAGGTTGTCAAGCCTGCGGTTGCCTCTATCTGGCCAGAAAATCATCAGTTTGCTCTTGGACATTTTAAGAATACTCTGGGAGCCAAATTGTTGGATGAAAATCTGTCTGAAATTAAAGAATGATTCCCTTGGAAAAATGAAAAAAATCTGAAAAAAGTGTTGACAAAGATTTTGAAAGTTGATATACTAGTAAGGTAATCGACGCGGGGATGGCGGAATTGGCAGACGCGCAGGACTAAGGATCCTGTGACCGCTTTAGGTCGTGAGGGTTCAAGTCCCTCTCTCCGCATAGGATAAGAGTTAGCTTTGGCTAGCTCTTTTTGTTATTCCAAAGAAGATTAGGGGCTGATTTTGAATGTCGAAAGATCGGTATCAAAAGCTGTTATTTTATCAGAACAGTTGAATCGAGTTTCTCCATTTTCCTTATCAAGAATTTCCTCAAACACAAGTCAGGAAATTAAAAGCTGAAGAAATTAAGCAATACTTAGCTGAAAGATGATACCCATCATTTATAGAATGGTGTGGATTTTAGATTAGTAAATTGTTTGTTTATATAGGAAGAAAAGTTAGCGTTTGCTAGCTTTTTGTTTTTTAAAAAAAAGATAAATCAAAAATTTTTTTCGATTTCATAAACATTTCATATTTGGATTTTATAATAGTCTTACAAATATGGAGGTGACAAATGAATCCAATCCAAAGAGCTTGGGCTTATGTCAGCAGAAAACGACTGAGAAGTTTTATTTTATTTCTGATTTTATTTGTCCTTTTAGCAGGAATTTCAGCCTGTTTGACTCTGATGAAGTCCAACAAAACAGTAGAAACGAATCTTTACAAATCTCTCAATACCTCTTTTTCTATTAAGAAGATAGAGAACGGTCAGACCTTCAAGTTATCGGACCTAGCTTCCGTTAGCAAGATTAAGGGACTGGAAAATGTCTCTCCTGAACTCGAGACGGTCGCAAAATTAAAAGACAAGGAAGCGGTGAGTGGTGAGCAGAGCGTTGAACGTGATGATTTGTCCGCTGTGGACAAGAATTTAGTGAGCTTAATGGCTCTTGAGGATTCATCTAGGGATGTTACCTTTACTAGTTCGGCTTTCAATCTGAAAGAAGGACGACACCTTCAAAAAGGGGATTCAAAGAAAATCCTCATCCACGAAGAGTTGGCTAAGAAGAACGGCCTTTCGCTTCATGACAAGATTCGCTTAGATGCTGGACAGTCAGAATCTGGCAAAGGACAAACAGTTGAGTTTGAAATTGTCGGCATCTTTTCTGGTAAAAAACAAGAGAAATTTACAGGCTTATCTTCTGACTTCAGTGAAAACCAGGTCTTTACAGACTATGAAAGTAGCCAAACCCTTTTGGGGAATAGTGAACCTCAAGTTAGTGCAGCGCGCTTCTATGTAGAAAATCCTAAGGAAATGGACGGTCTCATGAAGCAGGTGGAAAACTTGGCCTTGGAAAATAACGGCTACCAAGTTGAGAAGGAAAACAAGGCCTTTGAACAAATCAAAGACTCAGTAGCAACCTTCCAAACCTTCCTCACTATCTTCCTTTATGGGATGTTGATAGCAGGAGCTGGAGCCTTAATTTTGGTCTTGTCTCTCTGGTTGAGAGAAAGGGTCTACGAAGTGGGGATTTTACTGGCACTTGGAAAAGGCAAGAGCTCAATCTTCCTACAGTTCTGTTTAGAGGTGGTGTTGGTATCTCTTGGAGCTTTGCTTCCATCCTTTATCGCTGGAAAGGCCATCACATCCTATCTACTCCAAACTGTACTAGCCAGTGGAGATCAAGCAACCTTACAAGACACACTAGCTAAAGCAAGCAGTCTATCAACCAGTCTCCTATCCTTTGCAGAATCCTATGTCTTTCTGCTACTGATTGGTTGCTTGTCTGTAGCCCTTTGTTTCCTATTCTTATTTAGAAAATCGCCGAAAGAAATTTTATCATCTATTAGTTAAGAAGGAGAAATCATGACTTTATTACAATTGCAAGATGTTACCTACCGTTATAAGAACACTGCTGAGGCAGTTTTATATCAGATCAAGTATAATTTTGAACCCGGAAAATTTTATAGTATCATTGGTGAGTCAGGAGCAGGAAAATCCACTCTCTTGTCCCTACTGGCTGGTCTAGATAGCCCTGTTGAAGGTTCTATCCTTTTTCAAGGAGAGGACATTCGGAACAAGGGATACTCTTACCATCGCATGCACCATATTTCCCTGGTCTTTCAAAATTATAACTTGATAGATTATCTTTCTCCGCTGGAAAATATCCGCTTGGTCAACAAAAAAGCAAGCAAGGATACACTTCTTGAGCTTGGTTTGGATGAAAGTCAGATCAAGCGGAATGTTCTCCAGTTATCAGGTGGTCAACAGCAACGTGTTGCCATCGCTCGTAGTCTGGTATCAGAAGCTCCAGTTATTCTTGCTGATGAGCCAACAGGAAATCTGGACCCTAAAACTGCCGGAGATATTATCGAACTGCTCAAGTCACTTGCCGAGAAAACAGGTAAATGTGTAATTGTCGTTACGCATAGTAAAGAAGTGGCGCAAGCGTCAGATATTACACTTGAATTGAAGGATAAGAAACTGACTGAAACTCGCAACACTACAAAATAAGATGAGCTTGTTTTGATAGAATTATTAAATCAAATCTAGAAAGGGAACCTATGTTACACAACGCATTTGCCTATGTTACAAGGAAGTTTTTCAAATCGATTGTTATCTTCCTGATTATTCTCCTCATGGCGAGCTTGAGTTTGGTCGGCTTGTCGATCAAGGGAGCTACTGCCAAGGCTTCTCAGGAGACCTTTAAAAATATCACCAATAGCTTCTCCATGCAAATCAATCGTCGCGTCAATCAAGGAACGCCACGTGGTGCTGGGAATATCAAGGGTGAAGACATCAAAAAAATCACCGAAAACAAGGCCATCGAGTCTTATGTTAAACGCATCAACGCCATTGGAGATTTGACTGGATATGACCTCATCGAAACGCCAGAAACCAAGAAAAACCTCACTGCGGACCGTGCTAAACGGTTTGGAAGCAGCTTGATGTTGACAGGTGTTAATGACTCCTCAAAAGAAGATAAATTTGTCTCTGGTTCTTATAAACTGGTCGAAGGAGAACACTTAACCAACGATGATAAGGATAAGATCCTCATGCACAAGGACTTGGCAGCCAAACACGGCTGGAAAGTCGGAGATAAGGTTAAACTGGATTCCAATATCTACGACGCAGACAATGAAAAAGGGGCTAAGGAAACAGTTGAAGTAACTATCAAGGGACTCTTTGATGGTCACAATAAGTCAGCAGTAACCTACTCACAAGAACTTTATGAAAACACAGCTATCACAGATATTCACACTGCAGCAAAACTTTATGGATACACAGAAGACACAGCTATTTATGGGGACGCAACCTTCTTTGTAACAGCAGACAAGAACTTGGATGACGTCATGAAAGAGTTGAATGGTATCAGTGGTATCAACTGGAAGAGCTACACACTCGTTAAGAGCTCCTCTAACTACCCAGCTCTTGAGCAATCCATCTCTGGTATGTACAAGATGGCCAACCTCCTCTTCTGGGGTAGCTTGAGCTTCTCAGTTCTTCTCCTTGCCCTCTTGCTTAGCCTTTGGATCAATGCTCGTCGCAAGGAAGTGGGAATTCTCCTCTCTATCGGTCTCAAGCAGGCAAGTATTTTGGGTCAATTCATCACTGAATCGATCTTGATTGCCATCCCTGCTCTCGTTTCTGCTTACTTCCTAGCTAACTATACAGCTCGTGCAATCGGAAACACTGTTCTTGCCAATGTCACTTCAGGTGTTGCCAAACAAGCCAGCAAGGCAGCTCAAGCCTCTAATCTTGGTGGTGGTGCAGAAGTAGATGGATTTAGTAAGACCTTGTCGAGCCTAGACATTTCCATTCAGACATCAGACTTTATCATCGTCTTTGTCCTTGCCTTAGTTCTAGTGGTTCTTGTTATGGCGCTTGCTTCAAGCAATCTCCTTAGAAAACAACCAAAAGAGCTCTTGCTCGATAGCGAATAAAAAACTTGCTACCTATTCTCCCCTAAATGGGGTATAATATAGGTAGCATTTTTATCTATTTTGCCTTGATAGGAAGAGGTCTTATCAAGGCAAAATAGAAAGATTAACAAGAAATTTAAAGGAATGTGAAACGTTTTTTTCTATGAAAATTTTAATTGTAGAAGATGAGGAGATGATCCGTGAGGGGATCAGTGACTATTTGACGGATTGTGGTTATGAAACCATTGAGGCAGCAGACGGTCAGGAAGCTCTGGAAAAATTTTCCAGCTATGAAGTTGCTCTGGTACTGCTGGATATCCAGATGCCCAAGCTTAATGGCCTCGAAGTCCTAGCTGAGATTCGTAAAACCAGTCAGGTTCCTGTCTTGATGCTGACCGCCTTTCAGGATGAGGAATACAAGATGAGTGCCTTTGCCTCTCTGGCAGATGGTTATCTGGAAAAACCCTTCTCCCTCTCCCTCTTAAAAGTGAGGGTGGACGCGATTTTCAAGCGCTATTACGATACGGGGCGAATCTTCTCTTATAAGGATACCAAGGTGGATTTTGAAAGCTATAGTGCAAGTCTCGCAGGAGAAGAAGTGGCTATCAATGCCAAAGAGTTGGAAATTCTGGACTATCTGGTAAAAAATGAAGGCCGGGCCTTGACTCGTTCTCAGATAATTGATGCCGTCTGGAAGGTGACAGATGAGGTTCCCTTTGACCGTGTCATTGATGTCTATATCAAAGGACTGCGGAAAAAGCTAGACTTGGATTGTATCCTCACTGTGCGCAATGTTGGTTATAAATTGGAGCGAAAATGAAACGAACAGGTTTATTTACAAAGATATTTATCTATACCTTCTCGATTTTTAGTGTTCTGGTTATTTGTCTTCATTTAGCCATTTATTTTCTCTTTCCATCAACTTATCTAAGTCATCGTCAGGAAACCATTGGCCAGAAAGCGACAGCCATTGCCCAGTCCCTTGACGGAAAGGATAGGCAGAGTATCGAGCAAGTGTTAGACTTGTATTCCCAGACCAGTGATATCAAAGGGTCTGTTAAGGGTGAGATGACTGAGGACAAGTTAGAGGTTAAGGATAATTTTCCACTAGATACAGCTCGTCAGACAACTTCACTCTTCATTGAAGAACGCGAGGTAAAAACGCAAGATGGTGGAACTATGACTCTCCAGTTTCTAGCGTCCATGGATTTGCAAAAGGAAGCAGAGCAGATTAGTCTTCAGTTTCTCCCCTATACCTTGTTGGCATCCTTTCTGATTTCCCTCTTGGTAGCCTATATCTATGCTAGGACCATTGTTGCCCCGATTTTGGAAATCAAGCGGGTGACCCGTCGGATGATGGATCTGGATGATCAAGTACGTTTGCGCGTGGATTCTAAGGATGAGATTGGTGATCTCAAGGAACAAATCAATAGCCTTTACCAGCATCTTCTGACTGTTATTGCGGACTTGCATGAGAAAAATGAAGCTATTCTCCAGCTGGAGAAGATGAAGGTCGAATTTCTACGAGGGGCTTCTCATGAATTGAAAACACCTCTGGCTAGTCTCAAAATCCTAATCGAAAATATGAAAGAAAATATCGGTCGTTATAAGGATAGAGACCACTATCTTGGAGTTGCCTTGGGGATTGTGGATGACCTCAGTCACCACGTTCTCCAGATACTTTCTCTTTCTTCTGTGCAGGAATTGCGAGAGGAGAAAGAAGAGATTGACCTCCTTCAGATGACGCAAAGTCTAGTCAAGGATTATGCTTTGCTCGCCAAGGAGAGAGAACTTCAGATAGACATTAGCCTAACCTATCAGCAGGCTTACATAAACCCATCTGTTATGAAGTTGATCCTGTCTAACCTCCTCAGCAATGCTATCAAGCACTCTGTTCCAGGTGGCTTGGTTCGAATTGGAGAAAGAGAAGGGGAATTCTTTATCGAGAATAGCTGTAGTCCTGAAGAACAAGAAAAACTGGCCCAGTCTTT
>CAUVGG010000021.1:0-15164 GCA_963551305.1 uncultured Streptococcus sp. | reverse complement strand
TTCTCCTCCTGGTCACCTATGTTGTCTGGCTCGTTTTCTACTTTGGTTTAAATGCTTAAAGTCAATTATTCATCTAGATATACAGAAAATCCACCTCGTCTTGATAGATGGGATGAACTTTCTGTATATTTAGATGAGATCTTTATTGTTACAATGTTGATTTCTCGCATCGAAAATCGAGTTGAAACATATATGCCTAATCCAAATTTTTTACGAAGAACCTTTCAATTTCCTTGTTCACTTTTCTATTCCAAAAGCTACAACTTTTTTTAAATTTTTGTGTAGAATTGCTTGTCTAAGTGGCAGGTCTCTTTTGTTTCAAAACAAAGAAAATTCCCATGCGCTGGCTTTTGTAGTATAATAGTAAACAGACAAAAAGATAGGAATGTGTTATGAAAGTATTAGCTTTTGATACGTCTAGCAAGGCTCTGTCTCTCGCTATTTTAGAGGACAAGCAGGTTCTTGCCGAGACGACTATTAATATCAAGAAAAATCACAGTATTACCCTCATGCCTGCCATTGATTTTTTGATGGCAAGTTTGGATTGGACACCTAAGGATTTGGATCGAATCGTGGTCGCTGAAGGACCAGGTAGCTACACGGGCTTGCGAATTGCAGTAGCAACTGCCAAGACCTTGGCTCATACCCTGAACATCGAGTTAGTTGGGATGTCCAGTCTCTTGGCTCTGGTGCCACGCCAACAAGAAGGCTTACTTGTTCCCCTGATGGATGCACGTCGCAACAATGTTTATGCAGGGTTTTACGAAAATGCTCAGCCTGTCTTGCCAGAAGCGCACTTGTCTTTTGCGGAAGTGCTAGAGCAGGTCAAAGATGCTGAACAGGTAACCTTTGTCGGAGAAGTTGGAGCCTTTGTGGAACAAATCCAAGAACAACTACCACAAGCCAGCTACCAAGAAACCTTGCCAAATGCAGCCAATCTAGCTCTTTGGGCCTGGGACCAGGAAGCAGCCTCCTTGCACGACTTTGTGCCCAATTACCTCAAACGTGTTGAGGCTGAGGAAAATTGGCTCAAGAATCACACCGAGTCTGGCGAGTCCTATATTAAACGCCTATGATAGAGATTAAACGAATCCAACAGCAACTTGACTTGGCTCAAGCTATCTATGCTGTTATGGTAGATGTTTACCCAGTCAGCCCTTGGACGCTGGAACAAATCCAAGCAGACCTGTCCCAAGATCAGACTTGGTATGCTCTGGCTTATAATGGGGTAGAAGTGATTGGATTTCTAGCCGTTCAGGAGAATCTCTTTGAAGCAGAAGTCCTGCAAATCGCTGTCAAAGGAGTCTATCGGGGTCAGGGAATTGCGTCAGCCTTGTTTGCAACGTTACCGACGGATAAGGAGATTTTCCTCGAAGTTAGAAAGTCAAACCAACGAGCGCAAGCATTTTACAAGAAAGAAAAGATGGTGGTCATCGCTGAGCGAAAGGCTTACTACCATAATCCAGTTGAGGACGCCATTATCATGAAGAGAGAAATAGATGAAGGATAGATATATTTTAGCATTTGAAACATCCTGTGATGAGACCAGTGTCGCCGTCCTGAAAAACGACGACCAGCTCTTGTCCAATGTCATTGCTAGTCAAATCGAGAGCCACAAACGTTTTGGGGGCGTAGTGCCAGAAGTAGCTAGTCGTCACCATGTCGAGGTCATTACAGCCTGTATCGAGGAGGCTCTAGCAGAAGCAGGAATTACAGAAGAAGATGTGACAGCCGTTGCCGTTACCTACGGACCTGGATTGGTTGGAGCTCTGCTAGTTGGTTTGTCAGCTGCCAAGGCCTTTGCTTGGGCGCATGGCTTGCCTCTAATTCCCGTTAATCACATGGCTGGCCACCTCATGGCAGCTCAGAGTGTGGAGCCTTTGGAGTTTCCTCTCCTAGCACTCTTGGTCAGCGGAGGACACACCGAGTTGGTCTATGTTTCTGAGGCTGGCGATTACAAGATTGTTGGGGAGACACGAGATGATGCAGTTGGGGAGGCCTATGACAAGGTCGGTCGTGTCATGGGCTTGACCTATCCAGCAGGTCGCGAAATTGACGAGTTGGCCCATCAAGGTCAGGATATTTATGACTTCCCTCGTGCTATGATCAAGGAAGACAATCTAGAGTTTTCATTCTCAGGTTTGAAGTCTGCCTTTATCAATCTTCACCACAATGCTGAGCAAAAAGGAGAAAGTCTATCTACAGAGGATTTGTGTGCTTCCTTCCAAGCTGCAGTCATGGATATTCTTATGGCCAAAACCAAGAAAGCCTTAGAAAAATACCCTGTTAAAACCCTTGTTGTCGCAGGTGGTGTAGCAGCCAATAAAGGTCTTAGAGAACGCCTAGCAGCTGAAATTACAGATGTCAAGGTCATCATCCCCCCCCTACGCCTTTGCGGAGACAATGCAGGTATGATTGCCTATGCCAGCGTCAGCGAGTGGAATAAAGAAAACTTTGCAGGCTTGGACCTCAACGCCAAACCAAGCCTCGCCTTTGATACTATGGAATAAAGAGTCAGCTTAAGGCTGGCTTTTTTGCTCACCGAAATGTCAGAATATTTTGACAAATGATTGCAAATAATGATATAATATATAAAAAATAAGAGGTGGCAAGATGATTGAGAGAATGGAATTGGGAGAATTTTACAAGGAATTGCGCTTGGCGAGAAAACTCAAGCAGTCAGATGTGGCTTGTGCTGGACTAACAGCATCCCAGCTATCCAAGTTTGAACTAGGGCAGTCTATGCTGTCTGCGGATAAGTTGATCCTAGCTATCCAAGGGATAAATGTGACCTTCGATGAATTTGGGCATAAGCTCAACAACTATCAAGAATCTCCACATATGAAATTTGGTAGAAGGGTTGTGGATCGTTTTGCCCATCAAGATATAGCGGGTTTAGAGCAACTGTTGGAGGAAATCGAACAAGAACAGATGGCAGAGACCTATCGTCGTTTGAATGCTATTGTAATCAAAGATGCTATCCATTCCTTAGATAAAAGCTATCCGCTAGCAGAGGAGGATAGCGAGTTTTTAACCACCTATCTCTATGCTATCGAGTCTTGGACCTGGTTTGAACTCTATCTTTTTTGCAATACCATGCCTTTCTTGAGTAATCAGGACCTAATCTTTTTATCAACCTCTTTACTTGAAAAATCAAAGGAATTTAAAGAATTGGCACACAATAGACTGTATATGAAACAAGGGCTGTTAAATATTATCTCAGAGCTCATGGAGCGCAAACTTTTCTCTTACATCCCAATCTTTGAAGCCGAGTTGGAGAGTATGCTCCGTCCGTATGATGTTTTTGAAAAAGTGTTGTGGCAATTTTTAAAGAAAATGAGTATTTTCCTTCAAACCAAAGGAAACAATCAAAAAGAGATTGAAGACTTTATCCAATCTCTACAAGTATTAGAAAATCCACAATTAACAGCCCTTTTTGAACTACGCTTACAGCAATATAAAGACCTTATCGATTAACAAACAATCGCAAAAATGAAATTTCTATAAGAAAAAATGTCAAATATGCGATTTTCTAAAATAGGGCATTTTTCGTGTTATACTGTCTTTATTTCATAGTATAGGAGAAAATAGAATGAAAAAGATAATCTCACGTCACTACTTTATTATGGCTTTTCTACTAGTTATTGCTGACCAGAAGTTCAGTGGTCTAGTTTTACGCAGCAACCTTGTTACTGGTCTATCTGACTTTACCTATTATCTGTCGGATATGATGTTGAATTTTCTTGTGGTTTTATTTGCTCTTATTGCTATGATTTGGTCGGGAAAATGGCAACAAATCAACAGTAGAAAGTTTAAAGGATCCTATCTTGTCTATTCATTTTTAGCTCTGCTTGCTTTTGTTATTTGGAATTTCGTTACCTTTTTTCTTTTCCCACCTACTCGAAATGAAATTTCTTATCAACATGCTGCTCCTACTTTTACAGGAGCTACGGCATTTTTAATGTATTTTTTCTATCCTGTGATTGCAGGTCCCATTTTTGAAGAGATGATTTATCGTGGATTGGTGATGACCGCTCTGGAAAAAGGGAAGAAATGGAGACTGGATGTGCTCGGTTCGGCTGCTTTGTTTGGAATCTTGCACATTAGTAATCATGGTTGGGTTTTGACAGACTTTTTCTCATATATGGGTGGTGGTCTCATATTTGCAGTCTTATTTAGAGTAACCAAGTCCATTTATTGGCCTATTGGACTGCATATAATCTACAATGGCATTGGTCAAATTCTCCCCTTGTTATTTTAGAGTCTTTTTAGAAATATAAGGCCGATTCCTCGTGCTAGAGCTTTTGATTGGACGAAAGGACTCTGGGCAGGTTTGGCTGAAAGAAGGCGCAAATAAAACTTAAAAGGATCAACTATGAAAAGGAAAGAAACGAAATTTTATTTAGGGACAATTTTGGTGCTCGTGTCTTATTACTCGATTTTTAATCTTGTAGCAAAATTAGACTCGGTGAACCAATTATCCGATTTTGGATTTTATGGGATTCAAATTTTATTGATAGTAATTGAGGGAATTGCTGCTACTGTGGTTCTTGTCAAGAGTCAACGTTGGAAAGAGTACGGTCGTTTCCAGTTCCGTTGGTCTTATATCGGTGTTTTATTTCTTTCTTTTATACTGATGTTTTTGTGGGTGAATATAACAACTCGGATCTTTCCAAGCACGCAAAATGGGAATACTATACGAGAAGTGGCGACTAATTTGACAGGATTTAGTTACTTTATAACGCGTATTTTCTATGGTAGTCTCATTGCTCCGATAGTTGAAGAATTGGTCTTTCGTGGGCTTCTGATGACAGCCCTATCTAAATTTAAAAAATACTTTATTGACGTCATCATTTCTTCCACACTCTTTAGTCTTATCCATGTTTTGCAATATGGATGGGTGATAACAGACTTCATCATTTATGCAGGAGCAGGTCTGCTACTCTGTATGCTCTTTCGTTATACACGTTCAATTTATTGGTCAATGGCACTCCACATCTTGTGGAATAGCTTTTTAATTATTGTCAGTTTACTGGTGTTTGGGTATTAGGCTTGGCAGAATTTTTTACATCACATAGATAAGGCTGGCGCTCCAGTCTTTTTCTTATCTCCAATATCTAATAATAGTCCTTGTTCAATTCCTTGTTACCTTACTTAAATGAAAAGGTAATTTTAAAATCAATCACGGAATCCGACTCTATCAAAGTTTGTCAATCCGAGAGTTTTTTTGTATAGTAGAAATATGAAATTTACAAAAATAATCAGTAGTTTGATTGCTCTTGGAGCTTTCCTCATGCTTTTATCAGCTTGCCAGAATTTTAAAAAGACACAACTGTTCTTGTTTGAAACACTTTCATTCAATATGCCCCTTAAATCCTTTGAAGAAGTGTTTGAAGAGGCTAGCGAGGTGGAGGAAGAAGAGGAAATGGCCTATCGTGGTACTTGGCGTGCTGAAGACCCTTATTTCTATAAAACGGGACGCCTTTTCTATGATTACGAAAATATTGCTTTGAATGGTTATACAGGTCGAGCAAGGTTCACATTTTCAAAATCACATCGCTTGGAAAAAGCGACAGTTCATATTCCTGTAGCTTCAAAAGGGGAGCAATATGTAGTGCTCAACAATCTATCCCAGACTATAAAAAAAGAAATTGAAGCTCTTCCGACTTTCCATTCTGTAACTACCGAGACGGTAGGACTATACGATGACGGCTATCGCTATAAGGTCAAGTTGAAAGGACAAAGGAGAGAATTTTTGGTCGATGTCTATCCAACAGAAGATGAATATGCTGAAAAAACTGAAGCCAACAAGTATATGATTCGAGTTGATCAATTTCTTATGTATCCATAAGCAAGCAATGCTTTGTAATAATGTTTGCTAGCTACTGGTTTCAAACTCTAAACTTTTTTCTCTTCTTTGAATATGTTATAATAGTCAGTGCTGTGGCTGTGATGACGAACAGACTCAATTGGAGAGAATATGAGGAGAAAGATGAAAGAAAAAGGATTCTGGGAAGGTGCACAGGCAGCCATGCCAACGGCCCTTGGTTATGTCAGTATCGGACTGGCCTGTGGGATTATCGGTGCGCCCTATGTGACACCTGTTGAGATGGGCTTGATGAGCCTCTTTGTTTATGCTGGGAGCGCCCAGTTTGCCATGTTGGCATTGATTGCAGTACAAGCGCCTGTCGCAGCCATTGCTATGACAGTCTTTTTGATTAACTTGCGCCTCTTTTTGCTGAGCTTGCATGCATCGACCTATTTTCGTCATACTAGTTTCTGGCAAAATATCGGCATGTCTAGTCTCCTGACAGATGAGACCTACGGGGTTTTGATGGGAGAATTAGCCCATATAGATAAAGTCCATCCCATGTGGATGCACGGGAACAATCTCAATAGTTATGTAGCCTGGTTTGTTGGGACAGTTGCGGGGACAGCTTTAGGTGGCCTTCTTCCAAATCCTGAAGTCTTTGGCTTGGACTTTGCCCTTGTTGGGATGTTTATCGGGATTTTTACCTCGCAATTTCAGATTATGCAAAGACGGGTTCCTGTACGGAATCTACTGATGATCCTAGCCGTTGTTGCGGTGTCCTTCTTTTTGCTCTTGACAGTGGTGTCTCAGTCGCTAGCTGTTCTTTTTGCGACCTTGCTAGGTTGTACCATGGGGGTGGTCTTAGATGGTCAGTAAATATCTTTTGTTAGCCGTTATCTTTTCAGGCCTAGTGACTTGGGTTCCCCGTATGATTCCTTTCATCTTGGTCAAGTACAAGGGTTTGCCAGCTATCGTTGAGCGTTTTTTGAAGTTCTTGCCTGTTTCCATTATCTTTGCCTTGATCCTTTCAAGCGTGGTGACAGGCAAGGTTGGGAGCCTTCCTCAGATCAAATGGCTGGACTTTTTAGCAGTCTTTCCAACGGCTTGGATAGCCTTTCGCTACCGCAATCTAGTGGGTACGGTTCTTTTTGGGGTGGTCTTGATTGCAGTCTTGCGTCTGGTCTTTTAGTCAGCCATAAGAAAAACCTATCACCGAGATAGAAATCATATAATGGCGAAAAAAAATATTTTCTGTTAAGATAGTAAAGTATTCTATTTTGGAGGAAATGACATGAAAAAAATCGTTAAATATTCATCTCTTGCTGCTCTGGGACTTGTTGCCGCAGGTGTACTAGCAGCTTGCTCAGGTGGTGCTAAGAAAGAAGGAGAAGCAGCTGGTAAGAAAGAAATTATCGTTGCAACCAATGCTTCACCAAAACCATTCAACTACGAAGAAAATGGTGAGTTGACTGGTTATGAGATTGAAGTGGTCCGTGCTATCTTTAAAGACTCTGACAAATACGATGTCAAGTTTGAAAAGACAGAGTGGTCAGGTGTCTTTGCAGGTCTTGATAGTGACCGCTACCAAATGGCTGTGAACAATATCAGCTATACCAAAGAACGTGCTGAAAAGTACCTTTATGCAGCTCCAACTGCTAAAAACCCTAACGTCCTTGTAGTGAAGAAAGATGATTCTAGCATTAAATCGCTTGATGATATCGGTGGAAAATCAACAGAAGTTGTTCAAGGGACAACATCAGCTAAACAGCTAGAAGATTACAACAAACAACACGCTGACAATCCAACGGTTCTTAACTACACCAAGGCTGATTTCCAACAAATCATGTCTCGCTTGAGCGATGGTCAGTTTGACTACAAGATTTTTGATAAAATCGGTGTTGAAACAGTTATCAAGAACCAAGGTTTGGACAACCTGAAAGTTATTGAACTTCCAAGCGACCAACAACCTTACGTTTACCCACTTCTTGCTAAAGGTCAAGATGAGTTGAAAACATTTGTAGACAAACGTATCCAAGAACTTTACAAAGACGGAACGCTTGAAAAATTGTCAAAACAATTCTTCGGAGACACTTATCTTCCAGCAGAGGCTGACATTAAATAATTAAAAACACCTCTGTTAATGACAGGGGTATTTTTTATGTAAGCACATTCAAAAAATGACCTCTTTACCTCATATCCTTTGACAGAAGGCGCTTACATGGGTTATAATAGTATATAATACCTTTAAAGGAGATTGTCATGAAATATAAAAAATTTCTATCCTCATTTACATTAGCGACTGCTTTGTTAGCAGCAAGTGCGATAAATCAGGAAGTTCAAGCTAGTGAAAAGCCTGTAGATGCTAAGGAAAAAGCTGTTGCACCATCATCATTTGAAAAACAGATTACAGATGCGCAAGAGGAAGTTAAAAAAGCTCAAGCCTCTGTAGATGAGAAAGCTCCGAAAGAAGCGGAGGCTAAAAAGGATGTAGCCAAGGCTGATAAGAAGATTGCCGATACTAAGAAAGCTATTGAGATAGCTAAAAATGCTGATGCTATCATCGAAAAGGAATCAAAGGTAGCATCTGAGAAGAGTGCTGAAAAAGCGGAAGCTGACAAAGCTTTGGCAAATGCAGAATCTACAGCAACAGCAGCTAAATCTGCAGAAACAGAAGCTAAAACAGCTAGCCAATCTGCCAATGAAAAGCGTGACGCTAAAGCAGCAGAGGTAAAAGAAAAACAAGCTGAACTAGATGGCATGACTGATGAAAGTCTTAAAAATCAAATCTCTAATGCAGAAAACGAGGTTAAAAAAGCCGATCAGTCTCTTCAAGAACAAACGAAAGCAGCAAATGCAGTAGCGAACAAGATCGCAGACAAACAAAAGGAGCTTGATAATTACAAACCAACAGTTTTGAAAAAGGTCTTGAATCCAGAAGAACAAGGACGTAAAGCTCCAGCTTTTGATAGTGATTATGACTATAACAAGCAATATCGTCCTAAAGATGCCTCAGGCAATCCTTTGATGGAGAATGTTTACTTCCAAGGTGTTCGTGAAGTTGAAATAGAAGCAACTGAAGAAATGAAACGCTTCACTAAGGCTATGGCTGACTACAATGCAAATCCATCCAAATATAAAACAAGACCAGTCTTTAAGTTTGTTGTGGACAATCGCAAATTGACAGAAGCTTTCATTGAGCTAGTAAATGAACTCCGTCATGCTAATGGTGTTACACAAGACTTAGCCCTAGATGAAGCCTACATTAAACATGCACAAGAACGTTCAAATGAAATGGCTACCACTGGAGTCCTCAGCCATGATACCAAGTTATCACACCCAGATGGAGAAGATGTTCGTGTAGAAAATATTGGAATGTCTTATCTAATTCCTGGATCCGATGGTGGACCAAACTTTGTGGAAGTTAAAAACGGTCAAACGATTTATAATTTCGATAAGATCATGACTTATAAACAGTTTGCTTATCAATCACTCTTAGCTTGGTATGCAGACTTTAATAATATAAAAGGAATCGACTACGGACACCGCAGAGCCCTGCTTACACCGGTTGGAGGAAAAGTAGGTGTAGCCCAAGGAACAATTGAAGGAAAAAATCCTAATTATATTTATCATACATATATAAGTAATGCCTATACACCTGAAACAGTGAAGGAATACCGTTCTAATTTCTATGCCTTTAATGAAGACGATAAATTGCATCCGACCTTCTATGGTAAACGCATGAAGTTCTTGCCTGAGCATCACTTTGTATATGTTGAAAAAACAGTTATTGACAAATCTGCTGATCTTAAGGCTGAACTTGCATCGTTGAAAGCAGAAAAAGCTGACAAAGATGCTAAAAAAGTAGCTACTGAAACTAAAAAAGCGGACTTGTTAGCAAACTTGGATAAATTAAATAAACAAGCCAATAATTTAGTCAATGCGCGTGAACAAGTTAAAAAGGATTTGGAACAAGCTAAATCTGATTTGGCAACCTTAACTGCTGATGCGAAAGCAAAATCTGAATTAGTTGCTACAAAATCACAAGAGGCAACTAAAGCAAGCCAAAATCTAAAAGCCTTGCAAGCCAAGGTAGCAGAATTGGCTACAGCTATTAAGAATGCAGAAGAAAAACGCGATAAAGCAATGGCCTTGAAAGATCAAGCATCAGCCTTAGAAACAACATTGAAGCAAGCAGAAGAGGATAGAGCAAAGGCTCAGAAAGTTAGTGATCAAGCAGAGGCTGAATTGAAAGTGGCTCAAGCAGCCCTAGCAGAAGCCAAAGCGAAGCTACAAGCTTTATTAGATGTACTTGAAGCAGAAAATATGCTAAAAGTGGCAGAAAAAGATGGAATGATTATTGGCCTACCAAAAAATGCACCAATTCAAGCCCCACTTCCAGAATTTGATCTTCGTAAACTTGCTGATAAACCTCAAGGTGCAGAAGCTAATAAACCTGGAGAAAAAGCTTCTACAAAAGCATTACCAAATACAGGAACAAACTCAGGTGTAGATGGACAAACGACTCTGTTCGGAGTTTACGGTTTACTTGCGAGCCTCGGCTTAGCAGGCATCGCAACACGACGCAGAAGACAAGGTAAATAATTCTTAAAAGCTATCTAGCGAGCAGCTAGCTAGCTTTTTTTATGTAGAGGTCCAGAAGCGAATGTCGTTTAATATTAGCTTAATATGTATAGTTTTAAACTATATGTCTGCCTATCTAATAACAATTTGCGAAATCAAATAAAGTATGAGATACTATTACGGTATTATTTTTAAAGGAGATAGAATCATGAAAATTAAAAAATGGCTCGGTGTAGCAGCGCTTGCTACAGTCGCAGGTTTGGCTCTTGCAGCTTGCGGAAATTCAGAAAAGAAAGCAGACAATGAAACAGTTGTCAAAATTGCAACAGTTAACCGTAGCGGTTCTGAAGAAGCACGTTGGGACAAAGTCCAAGAATTGGTTGAAAAAGATGGCATTAAATTGGAATTCACAGAGTTCACAGACTACTCACAACCAAACAAGGCAACTGCTGATGGTGAAGTTGACTTGAACGCTTTCCAACACTACAACTTCTTGAACAACTGGAACAAAGAAAACGGGAAAGATCTTGTAGCGATTGCAGATACGTACATCTCACCAATCCGCCTTTACTCAGGTAAAAATGGAGAAGAAAACAAGTACACCAAAGTGGAAGAAATCCCAGATAACGGTGAAATTGCCGTACCAAACGATGCAACAAACGAAAGCCGTGCGCTTTACTTGCTTCAATCAGCTGGTTTGATCAAATTGGATGTTTCTGGAACTGCACTTGCTACTATCGCAAACATCAAAGAAAATCCAAAGAACTTGAAGATTACTGAATTGGACGCTAGCCAAACAGCTCGTTCATTGTCATCAGTTGACGCTGCCGTTGTAAACAATACCTTCGTTACAGAAGCAAAATTGGACTACAAGAAAGCACTCTTCAAAGAGCAAGCTGATGAAAACTCAAAACAATGGTACAACATCATCGTTGCGAAAAAAGATTGGGAATCATCACCTAAGGCTGATGCTATCAAGAAAGTGATCGCGGCTTACCACACTGATGAAGTGAAAAAAGTTATCGAAGAAACATCAGACGGTTTGGATCAACCAGTTTGGTAATAAGAAACAGGGAGGTGGGAGAGAAAATTCCACCTCTTGCTTTTGTATAGAGCATGGATTGTAAAAAAGACTATAGGTTCATAGAAAGGTAGAGAGAATATGGTTTTTCCTAGCGAACAAGAACAGATTGAAAAATTTGAAAAGGATCATGTAGCCCAACATTATTTTGAAGTCTTGCGCACCTTAATTTCCAAGAAATCAGTCTTTGCCCAGCAGGTTGGACTCAAGGAAGTCGCAAACTATCTGGGTGAGATTTTCAAGCGAGTAGGGGCTGAAGTGGAGATTGATGAGACTTACACGGCGCCCTTTGTCATGGCACATTTCAAGAGTTCGCGTCCGGATGCCAAGACCTTGATTTTCTATAACCACTATGACACTGTGCCGGCGGATGGTGACCAGGTGTGGACAGAGGATCCTTTTACCCTTTCTGTGCGAAATGGCTTTATGTATGGACGTGGGGTTGACGACGATAAGGGCCATATCACGGCTCGTTTGAGTGCTCTGAGAAAGTATATGCAGCACCATGATGACCTGCCTGTCAATATCAGCTTTATCATGGAGGGAGCGGAGGAATCCGCTTCTATGGATCTAGATAAGTATTTAGAGAAACATGCAGACAAACTTCGTGGGGCGGATTTGTTGGTCTGGGAACAAGGAACCAAAAATGCCTTGGAACAGCTAGAAATTTCTGGTGGAAATAAGGGGATTGTGACCTTTGATGCCAAGGTAAAAAGCGCTGATGTCGATATCCATTCTAGTTATGGTGGGGTTGTGGAATCAGCTCCGTGGTACCTCCTCCAAGCCTTACAGTCTCTTCGTGCAGCAGATGGCCGTATCTTAGTAGAAGGTTTGTACGAGGATGTTCAAGAGCCAAATGAACGAGAACTAGCCTTGGTGGATACCTATGCCCAACGAAATCCAGGGGAAATCAGTCAGATTTATGGTTTGGAATTGCCTCTCTTACAAGAGGACCGTGCAGCCTTCCTAAAACGTTTCTTTTTTGAGCCAGCTCTTAATATCGAAGGGATTCAGTCAGGTTATCAAGGGCAAGGAGTTAAAACAATTTTGCCAGCAGAAGCCAGCGCTAAGTTAGAAGTTCGTTTGGTTCCTGGCCTAGAACCGCATGATGTTCTGGAAAAAATTCGGAAACAGCTAGACAAAAATGGCTTTGATAAGGTAGAATTATACTATACCTTGGGAGAGATGAGCTATCGAAGCGATATGAGCGCACCTGCCATTCTCAATGTCATCGAGTTGGCCAAAAAATTCTATCCACAGGGCGTTTCGGTCTTGCCGACTACAGCGGGGACAGGACCGATGCATACGGTCTTTGATGCTTTAGAGGTACCTATGGTAGCCTTCGGTCTAGGAAATGCCAATAGCCGAGACCATGGTGGAGATGAAAACGTGCGAATCGCCGATTACTACACCCATATTGAATTAGTAGAGGAGCTGATTAGAAGCTATGAGTAGAGATATTATCAAGTTAGATCAGATCGATGTGACTTTTCACCAAAAGAAGAGAACCATCACAGCGGTCAAGGATGTGACCATTCACATCCAAGAAGGGGATATCTACGGAATCGTTGGATATTCTGGAGCAGGAAAATCCACTCTAGTCCGGGTGATTAACCTCCTGCAAAAACCATCCGCAGGGAAAATTACCATTGACGACGATGTGATTTTTGATGGTAAGGTGACCTTGACGGCAGAGCAGTTGCGTCGCAAACGTCAAGATATCGGGATGATTTTCCAGCATTTCAACCTCATGAGTCAAAAAACAGCAGAGGAAAATGTAGCCTTTGCCCTTAAACACTCTGGACTCAGCAAGGAAGAAAAGAAAGCAAAAGTTGCTAAGTTGTTAGACTTGGTTGGTTTGGCAGATCGTGCTGAAAACTACCCTTCACAACTATCTGGAGGGCAAAAACAGCGTGTGGCCATTGCGCGTGCCTTGGCAAATGATCCGAAAATTTTGATTTCAGATGAGTCAACGTCTGCCCTTGACCCTAAAACAACCAAGCAAATTTTGGCCTTGTTGCAAGATTTGAACCAAAAATTAGGCTTGACTGTTGTCTTGATTACGCATGAAATGCAGATTGTCAAAGACATTGCCAACCGTGTGGCGGTCATGCAGGATGGGCATTTGATTGAAGAGGGCAGTGTCCTTGAAATCTTCTCAGACCCTAAACAGCCTTTGACCCAAGACTTTATCTCAACTGCCACAGGTATTGACGAAGCCATGGTCAAGATTGAGAAGCAAGAAATCGTAGAGCATTTATCTGAGAACAGTATCTTAGTGCAGCTCAAGTATGCAGGGGCTTCGACAGACGAGCCACTTTTGAATGAATTGTACAAGCGTTACCAAGTAACGGCTAATATCCTTTATGGAAATATCGAAATTCTCGATGGCACTCCTGTTGGAGAATTGGTTGTGGTCTTGTCAGGTGAAAAAGCAGCGCTAGCAGGTGCTCAAGAAGCTATTCGTCAAGCAGGCGTACAGCTAAAAGTATTGAAGGGAGGACAGTAAGATGGAATCATTGATTCAAACCTATTTACCAAATGTCTATAAAATGGGCTGGGCTGGTCAAGCAGGCTGGGGAACGGCTATCTACCTAACCCTTTATATGACAGTTCTTTCCTTCATCATCGGAGGGTTCTTGGGGCTGGTGGCAGGTCTTTTCCTCGTCTTGACAGCACCAGGCGGTGTCTTGGAAAATAAGGTTATCTTTTGGATTTTAGACAAGATTACCTCTATTTTCCGTGCGGTTCCCTTCATCATCCTCTTGGCAATCATGTCGCCACTGTCTCACTTGATTGTGAAGACTAGTATCGGGCCAAATGCAGCCCTTGTCCCCCTTTCTTTTGCAGTCTTTGCCTTCTTTGCCCGTCAGGTGCAGGTGGTCTTGGCTGAACTAGATGGCGGTGTCATTGAGGCAGCCCAGGCTAGCGGAGCGACCTTCTGGGATATCGTGGGTGTTTACCTATCAGAAGGTCTTCCAGATTTGATTCGTGTGACGACGGTGACCTTGATTTCCCTTGTTGGGGAAACAGCCATGGCCGGTGCGGTTGGTGCTGGTGGTATCGGTAACGTGGCTATTGCCTATGGGTTTAATCGTTACAATCACGATGTGACCATCTTGGCGACCATCATTATCATCTTGATTATCTTTACAATCCAGTTCTTGGGAGATTTCTTGACCAAGAAATTAAGTCATAAATAATGGAAGGAGCCCAACGGGACTCCTTTTTGTTTTCTCACCGAAATGCAAGAAGAGTAAAGTTTCTTTTTAGAAATATGCTATAATAAAGAAAGGCCCCTCAATTAGCAAATCGGAAAGTTTGCTGTAGGAGGGATGATAATGTAAAGGAGTCTAGCTGGTATGAATTATTTCGAGGGGAATGAGTTTTTCCTTCTCTTATTTGTAGTTTTACTGATTGGTTTTGTGGTAAACTTTTTTGAAAAACGTAAGGACTACTATATTTTGGTGCTCTCCCTCTTATTTGCAGGAGCTATCTATGGTAAGAGTCGAGCGATGATGGTCTATTTGCTTGCCTTTGTCGTTTATCAATATTTTCTGGTTTTTCTAGCACAGAGGATAGAGGCAAAGCGGCTGAAACCACTGGTTTTCCTTTCCATCCTTCCTTTGGTAATCAATAAAGTCTTTGCCCTGACTTCTCTGCATTTGTTGGCCTTTATTGGAATTTCCT
>CAUVGG010000020.1:0-15316 GCA_963551305.1 uncultured Streptococcus sp. | reverse complement strand
TGGTCTGTTAACATTACGTCAGGCAGCCAGTGATTTTGTAAAAGAAAAATACCAGCTAGATTACAATCCTGAAAATGAAATCTTGGTTACAATTGGAGCGACAGAGGCTTTATCTGCTACTTTGACAGCTATTTTGGAAGAGGGAGATAAGGTGCTCTTGCCAGCCCCTGCCTATCCAGGTTATGAGCCAATTGTCAATCTAGTTGGGGCAGAGGTTGTCGAGATTGATACGACTGAAAATGGTTTTGTCTTGACCCCTGAAATGTTGGAAAAGGCCATTTTGGAGCAAGGCGACAAGCTCAAGGCTGTCATTCTCAACTATCCGGCTAATCCGACAGGAATTACCTATAGTCGGGAGCAGTTGGAAGCCTTGGCAGACGTTTTACGCAAGTATGAGATTTTTGTTGTCTGTGATGAGGTTTACTCAGAATTAACCTATACAGGGCAAGCCCATGTATCTCTGGGAACGATGCTGAGAGACCAGGCTATTATTATTAATGGCTTGTCTAAATCGCATGCTATGACTGGTTGGCGTTTAGGCTTCATCTTTGCTCCTGCAGCTTTCACAGCTCAGTTAATCAAGAGTCACCAATATTTGGTTACTGCCGCAAACACTATGGCTCAACATGCTGCGGTGGAGGCTTTGACCGCTGGTAAAAACGACGCAGAGCCTATGAAGAAGGAATACATCCAGCGTCGAGATTATATCATCGAAAAGATGGCTGATCTTGGTTTTGAGATTATCAAACCAGACGGTGCCTTCTATATCTTTGCTAAGATTCCAGCAGGTTACAATCAAGACTCCTTTGCTTTTCTGAAGGATTTTGCCCAGAAGAAGGCTGTTGCCTTTATTCCGGGTGCTGCTTTTGGTCAGTATGGAGAAGGCTATGTACGTCTGTCTTATGCAGCCAGCATGGAAACGATCAGAGAGGCTATGAAACGACTTGAGGAGTACATGAGAGAAGCATGATTCAGTCTATCACGAGTCAAGGCTTGGTGCTCTACAATCGTAACTTTCGTGAGGATGACAAGTTAGTCAAGATTTTTACCGAGCAAGCGGGCAAGCGCATGTTTTTCGTCAAACACGCTGGTCAGTCCAAACTGGCCCCTGTTATTCAGCCCTTGGTGTTGGCTCGGTTTCTCTTGCGAATCAATGATGATGGACTCAGCTATATCGAAGACTACCATGAGGTGATGACCTTTCCCAAGATTAATAGTGATCTCTTTGTTATGGCTTATGCGACCTATGTGGCTGCCCTTGCAGATGCTAGTTTGCAGGATAATCAGCAGGATGCTCCCTTGTTTGCTTTTTTGCAAAAGACTTTGGAGTTGATGGAAGCAGGATTGGATTATCAGGTTTTGACCAATATTTTTGAAATTCAAATCTTGACCCGATTTGGAATTGGGCTCAATTTTAATGAGTGTGTCTTTTGCCATCGGGTCGGTCAGGCTTTTGACTTTTCTTTTAAATATGGAGCCTGCCTCTGCCCAGAGCATTATCATGAAGATGAGAGACGTTGTCATCTGAATCCCAATATCCCTTATCTGCTCAATCAATTTCAAGCTATTGATTTTGAGACCTTGGAGACTATTTCGCTCAAGCCTGAAATCAAGCAAGACTTGCGCAAGTTTATAGACCAAATCTACGAAGAGTATGTTGGAATTCACCTAAAATCAAAGAAATTTATTGATTCCCTAGCAGACTGGGGACAATTACTAAAAGAGGAAGATAAATGAAAAAAATTGCAGTAGATGCTATGGGGGGCGATTACGCACCTCAAGCCATCGTTGAGGGTGTCAATCAAGCCCTTGCTGACTTTTCAGATATTGAGATTCAACTCTATGGAGACGAAAGCAAAATCAAGCAATATCTAACAGCGACAGAACGCGTCAGCATTATTCATACGGATGAGAAGATTGATTTTGATGATGAGCCGACAAAAGCTATTCGTAAGAAGAAAAATGCCAGTATGGTATTAGCGGCTAAGGCAGTCAAAGAAGGAGAGGCAGACGCTGTCCTCTCGGCTGGGAATACAGGTGCCTTGTTGGCTGCAGGATTTTTCATTGTCGGTCGTATCAAGAATATCGACCGTCCTGGACTCATGTCGACCTTACCGACCATTGATGGCAAGGGCTTTGACATGCTAGACCTTGGAGCCAATGCAGAAAATACAGCTCATCATCTGCACCAATACGCTGTTTTGGGTTCCTTTTACGCGAAAAATGTTCGTGGGATTTCGAAACCACGTGTTGGTTTGCTCAATAATGGAACAGAAAGTAGCAAGGGTGACCCTCTTCGTAAGGAAACCTACGCCTTGCTAGCGACGGATGAAAGTTTGAATTTTGTCGGAAACGTGGAAGCGCGTGATTTGATGAATGGCGTTGCGGATGTTGTTGTGGCAGATGGTTTCACGGGAAACGCTGTGCTCAAATCTATTGAAGGGACAGCCATGGGTATCATGGGCTTGCTTAAGACAGCTATCACAGGTGGTGGTCTTCGAGCGAAACTAGGTGCTCTTCTTCTTAAGGATAGCCTTAGAGGTTTGAAAAAGCAACTCAACTATTCAGATGTTGGTGGAGCAGTCTTGTTTGGTGTTAAGGCACCGGTTGTCAAGACTCATGGCTCAAGTGATGCCAAGGCTGTGTATAGTACGATTCGCCAGATTCGTACTATGCTAGAAACAGACGTAGTTGCCCAGACTGCGCGTGAATTTTCAGGAGAATAAAAAAGATGACAGAAAAAGAAATTTTTGACCGTATTGTAACCATTATCCAAGAGCGACAGGGAGAGGACTTTGTCGTAACAGAGGCCTTGAGTTTGAAAGATGACCTAGATGCGGACTCAGTGGACTTGATGGAGTTCATCTTGACACTAGAAGATGAATTTGGAATTGAAATCAGTGATGAGGAAATTGACCATCTTCAAAGTGTAACAGATGTAATCGAAACCATTAAAGGTAAAATATAGCCAAAAGCAACATGCAAGTCATGTTGTTTTTTATTTGCAGAAAAAAGAAAAACGTTAAAATTTTTAGTAGAAATTGCGAATAAAGAGATGAGAAAGAAAAAAGGAGGATTATCTATGTACGTGACCGGTTTTTATCCCTGGCTCATTAAGTGGTTTTTAAAATAAAAATGAATAAGTTGTTTATTTTCAAATTGTTTTTCGAATGGATAAGTGAGAAGAGAAGAAAGGAGACTATGTGATGTATTTACCAATCTTATTGCCATGGTTGATTAAATGGTATTTGAAATAAATGAAATTTACCTGTTCATTTTAAATCACTTCTCGAATAGATAAGTGAGAAGAAAAGAAAGGAGAGAAAAAATGATTTCAGTTATTTTTCCAATCTGGTTTTTAAAATGGTTTAAAGCTTAGAGACCATAAACTAAAAAATAAAAATAAAGGAGAAAAAAGATGACAAACTTTGACAAAATGGAACAGAACTTTGCAGCTCTTACAGAAGAAGAGTTGATGGATGTGGATGGGGGATTGATTATTACAGCAGCTGGAATTATTTTAGCAGGAAAAGTAGCAGGTGCTGTGGTTACAATTGGAGGAGCTCTTTATGGAGCAGGATATGCTATTGGAAAAGCATTGCGACCTTAATATGATTAGAAAGGAGGCTTAACAATGAAACAATTTCAAGAATTATCTTTTCAAGAACTTGAAGAGGTTCAAGGCGGTGTTATTACATTAACGATAGGTACGGCAGTGCTTGTAGGCTGGAAAGCAGTAGCAGCTTATGGAGCAGCGGCTACTGTAGCAGGAGGTACACTTGGATTGGGAGTCTATAATGGATACAGAGGGCGTTAGATAATGAACAATCACAACCTTAATCTCAATACACTCTTACCTAAACTAGCCACTGTAATTCCTTTCTTGGCTATAGCTCTCAATCTTGTACTTCATGTGATTCGTACAGGTTCATTAGTATCCTTTGATTGGCAATGGACTGTAGTTGGTTTACTTGCTTCGGGCTATTTTGGTATTTTTTGTAAGGATTTGACGAAAAATAATCAAAACTATAAAAGATCAATCTGAATGAAAAGGATTTTATGCATGTAAATGGTGGAGTTTTCCCGCCTTTCTTTTCAGGTAAATAGGAGTCTATCATGAAAAAATTCTTATTAGGATTTGCTGAGGGGTATTTTGTCGTATCGATCATTATTTATATCGCAACGTATTTGATTATGAAAAATCCGATTAATACCCTGTTTTATCCAGAAACCTATCCAATTCTACTTGGTCTGTTTTATCTAGTATACAAGTACAAAACAAAAGAAAGTAAGATAGGGAATTGATGAACCATCAGATCGGAGTTTGAGATGAAAGTCGTTCAATTACTACAAAAAGCTTGGCCAGAGTTTATTGTATTGTTTAGTTCAATGGCTTATCTAATGATTAGAATTGTGGCTGATGTAAACAAAATAAATTTACCTACATGGTTTGAATGTTTTGATATACCTACGATTTCATTATTTTTGATGACCTTTATCTTACTTTATAAAAGTAAAGAAAATATCATTTCAGAATAATTTATTTCTGGGCATTCATTTTTTAACGGTTGCTTTAAGCAGGCAGAACTTTCGTTCTGCCTTTTTACATTTAAACGATAGTTTATGCTTTTTAAAGTGCGTTTTAGGCGTAAAAATAGTTTTTTCAGAAATAATTCCCTTATTTCTTCCTTGTTTGGTTAAAATAATCTTACAAAGTTTTTAGAGATTATTAGAAAAAAGGAGATGGATATGAAATTTGGGAAAAGGCACTATCGTCCTCAGGTGGATCAGATGGATTGTGGCGTGGCTTCCTTGGCCATGGTATTTGGTTACTACGGTAGTTATTACTCCTTGGCTCATCTACGAGAGTTAGCCAAGACGACCATGGATGGGACGACTGCTTTGGGGCTTGTAAAGGTAGCAGAGGAGATTGGTTTTGAAACGCGGGCTATCAAGGCGGATATGACGCTCTTTGATTTGCCTGATTTGACCTTTCCGTTTGTGGCTCATGTGCTTAAGGAAGGGAAATTGCTTCACTACTATGTGGTGATAGGTCAGGATAAGAAGACAATCCATATCGCTGATCCAGATCCTGGTGTCAAGCTGGCCAAGATTTCTCGTGAGCGATTTGCGCAAGAATGGACAGGATTCAGTCTCTTTATGGCTCCGTCTCCAGACTATAAACCCCATAAGGAGAAAAAACAGGGACTCCTATCCTTCTTGCCAATATTACTCAAACAGCGGGGCTTGATTGCTAATATCGTTTTGGCAACACTCTTGGTAACCCTGATTAACATTGTAGGTTCTTATTATCTGCAGTCTATCATTGACAGTTATGTACCAGACCAGATGCGTTCAACCTTGGGCATTATCTCAATGGGACTAGTCATTGTCTATATTCTCCAGCAGATTTTATCGTATGCGCAGGAATACCTCTTACTTGTTCTGGGGCAACGATTGTCAATTGACGTGATTTTGTCCTACATCAAGCATGTTTTTCACCTGCCGATGTCCTTTTTTGCGACACGCAGGACAGGAGAAATTGTGTCTCGTTTTACAGATGCCAATAGTATCATCGATGCGCTGGCATCGACCATTCTGTCGATTTTCCTAGATGTGTCGACGATTTTGATTATCTCGCTTGTCTTGTTTTCACAAAATATGACGCTCTTTTTCATTAGTCTGCTTGCGCTTCCCATCTATACAGTGATTATCTTTGCCTTTATGAAGCCTTTTGAAAGGATGAATCGTGATACCATGGAAGCCAATGCCGCTCTGTCTTCTTCTATCATTGAGGACATCAACGGTATTGAGACTATCAAGTCCTTGACCAGTGAGAGTCAGCGTTACCAAAAAATTGACAAGGAATTTGTGGCTTATCTGAAAAAATCCTTTACCTACAGTCGGGCAGAAAGCCAGCAAAAGGCTCTGAAAAAAGTTGCCCAGCTTCTTCTCAATGTTGCCGTTCTTTGGATGGGAGCTGTTCTGGTCATGGATGGGAAGATGAGTTTGGGGCAATTGATTACCTATAATACTTTGCTTGTTTACTTTACCAATCCTTTGGAAAATATCATCAATCTGCAAACCAAACTTCAAACAGCGCAGGTTGCCAATAATCGTCTGAACGAGGTCTATCTGGTCGCTTCGGAGTTTGAGGAGAAGAAAACAGTTGAGGATTTGAGCATGATGAAGGGAGATATGACCTTTAAGCAGGTTCACTATAAGTATGGCTATGGTCGTGACGTCTTGTCAGATATCAATTTGACGATTCCCCAAGGGTCTAAGATGGCTTTCGTGGGGATTTCAGGTTCGGGTAAGACCACCTTGGCAAAGATGATGGTTAATTTCTACGCCCCTAGTCAGGGAGAGATTAGTCTGGGTGGTGTCAATCTCAATCAGATTGATAAAAAAGCCCTGCGCCAGTACATCAACTACCTGCCTCAACAGCCCTATGTCTTTAACGGAACGATTTTGGAGAATCTTCTCCTTGGAGCCAAGGAGGGGACGACTCAGGAAGACATCTTACGGGCGGTTGAGTTGGCCGAGATTCGGGAGGATATTGAGCGCATGCCCCTGAATTACCAAACAGAATTAACTTCGGATGGGGCAGGGATTTCAGGTGGACAACGTCAGAGAATTGCTCTGGCGCGTGCTCTTTTAACGGATGCACCTGTTTTGATATTGGACGAGGCGACCAGCAGTTTGGATATTTTGACAGAGAAGCGGATTGTGGATAATCTTATGGCTTTGGACAAGACCTTGATTTTCATTGCCCACCACTTGACTATTGCTGAGAGGACAGAGAAGGTTGTTGTCCTGGATCAGGGCAAGATTGTCGAAGAAGGCACCCATGCAGACTTGCTTGCACAGGATGGCTTTTACGCCCATTTGGTCAATAGCTAGAAAGAGGAGAAGATGAAACCAGAATTTTTAGAAAGTGCAGAGTTTTATAATCGTCGTTACCATAATTTTTCCAGTCGGGTGATTTTACCTATGTCGCTTCTGCTCGTGTTTCTGTTAGGATTTGCAGTTTTTGCAGAGAAGGAGATGAGTTTGTCTACTAGAGCAACTGTCGAACCTAGTCGGATCATTGCCAACATCCAGTCAACTAGCAATCAACGGATTGTGGCCAACTATCTGGAAGAAAACAAGTTGGTCAAGCAAGGCGAACTACTCGTTGAGTACCAGCAAGGGGCGGAGGCTGTCCAGGTCGAAGCATATGCCAGTCAATTGGAGATGTTAAAGGATCAAAAAAAGCAGTTGGGTTATTTGCAATCCAGTTTGAAAGAGGGGAGTGATCAATTTCCAGAGGCGGATAAGTTTGGATATCAGGAGATGTTTCGAGACTATCTCAGCCAAGCTAGTGGTCTGAGGAGCAATGTTTCACAGCAAAATGAGACCATCGCGTCCCAGAATGCAGCAGCTAGTCAAACCCAAGCTGAAATCGGGAACCTCATCAGTCAAACAGAGGCTAAAATTCGCGATTACCAGATAGCTAAGTCAGCTATTGAAACAGGTGCTTCCTTGACCAGTCAGAATCTGGCCTACTCTCTCTACCAGTCCTACAAGTCTCAGAGAGAGGAAAATCCGCAAGCTAAGGCTCAGGCTGTTGCACAGGTTGAAGCACAGCTTTCTCAGTTAGAATCAAGTCTTGCTACTTACCGTGTCCAGTATGCAGGTTCCGGAACCCAGCAAGCCTATGCGTCAGGCTTAAGCAGTCAATTGGAATCCCTTAAATCCCAACACTTGGCAAAGGTTGGTCAGGAATTAACCCTTTTGGATCAGAAAATTTTGGAGGCGGAGTCTGGTAAGAAAGTCCAAGGAGGTCTGCTGGACAAGGGGAAAATTACAGCAAGTGAGGATGGAGTGATTCACCTCAATCCTGAGACCAGTAATTCTACCATGGTCGCAGAAGGAAGCTTGCTAGCTCAACTCTACCCATCCTTGGAGAAAGAAGGAAAAATCAAACTCACAGCCTATCTCAGTTCAAAAGATGTTGCTAGAGTCAAGATTGGGGACTCTGTCCGTTATACTATGACTAATGATGCGAAAAATCAAATTTTCCTGAATTCCAGGATTACAAGTATTGATGCAACAGCTACCAAGACTGAAAAAGGAAATTTCTTTAAAATTGAGGCGGAGACCCATCTGACTTCTGAGCAGGCTACAACACTTCGCTATGGTTTAGAAGGCCGCTTGCAGATGATCACAGGGAAGAAAAGCTATCTCCGTTATTTTTGGGATCAATTTTTGAATAGAGGGTAATATTCGTGTTTTTCAGAGGATAAATGATTTTAAAACTGTAAGAGAAGCTTATCTTGCAGTTTTTCTTTATGCTTAAAATAGGAAAACGTTATTTATTCGTAAAAATCTTGAATTTTTCATACTTTTGTGGTAGAATGTGCTCAAGTAAAACGAAAGGCGAACTTTAAAATGTCAAAACAACTGATCTATTCGGGAAAAGCAAAGGATATCTATATAACTGAGGATGAAAATCTTATTATTTCAACTTACAAGGACCAGGCAACTGCCTTCAACGGTGTCAAGAAGGAGCAGATTGCGGGCAAGGGAGTGTTAAATAATCAGATTTCATCTTTTATTTTTGAGAAATTAAATGCGGCTGGTGTAGCGACTCACTTTGTGGAGAAAATTTCGGACACGGAACAGCTCAATAAAAAGGTTGAGATTATTCCTTTGGAAGTTGTGCTCCGCAACTACACGGCTGGTTCCTTTTCAAAACGTTTTGGCGTAGAAGAAGGTATCGCATTTGAGACTCCGATTGTCGAATTTTACTATAAAAATGATGATTTGGATGATCCCTTTATCAATGACGAGCATGTGAAATTCCTTAAAATTGCGGATGACCAGCAGATTGCTTACTTGAAGGAAGAAACGCGTCGTATCAATGAACTCTTGAAAGCCTGGTTTGCTGAGATTGGCCTTAAATTGATTGACTTTAAGCTAGAGTTCGGTTTTGACAAGGATGGCAAGATTATCTTGGCAGACGAATTTTCACCAGATAACTGCCGTTTGTGGGATGCGGATGGAAACCACATGGACAAGGATGTTTTCCGTAGAGGTCTAGGTGAACTAACAGACGTTTACGAAGTTGTCTGGGAGAAATTGCAGAGTTTGAAATAATCTGTTTGTAACGGAAAACCTTCGTCTCTCAACTAAAAGGACTCAGGCTGAAAAGGTCCCCCAGACCTTTTCACTCCGCAGAGGACTCGGAGAATTGACAGATGTTTATGAGATTGTCTGGGAAAAGTTGCAGGAGTTGAAATAACAACCATGAGTTCGTTTGGGAACATTGCAAGAGCTGAAATAAAGGAATAAGAATTGATGGATAAACGTATTTTTGTTGAAAAAAAGGCTGATTTTCAGGTCAAGTCAGAGAGTTTGGTAAGAGAACTCCAGCATAACTTGGGGCTTTCAAGCTTGAAAAGTATTCGCATCGTGCAAGTTTATGATGTCTTTGACTTGGAAGAGAACTTGTTTACACCTGCAGAAAAACATATCTTCTCTGAGCAGGTGACAGACCATGTCTTGGATGAAGCGGCTGTGCAAGCGGATCTTGCCAACTATGCTTTCTTTGCCATTGAAAGCCTGCCAGGACAGTTTGATCAGCGTGCAGCTTCTTCACAGGAAGCCTTGCTCTTGCTAGGTAGCTCGAGTGATGTGACGGTCAATACAGCTCAACTTTACTTGGTTAATAAAGATGTTGATGCTGCTGAGTTAGAAGCGGTCAAGAACTACCTGCTCAATTCAGTGGATTCTCGTTTCAAGGACATCACGACAGGGATTGCCAAACAGGAATTTTCAGAGTCAGACAAGACCATTCCAAAATTGACTTTCTTTGAAAGCTATACAGCAGAAGACTTTGCCCGCTACAAGGCAGAGCAAGGGATGGCCATGGAAGTGGACGATTTGCTCTTTATCCAAGACTACTTCAAGTCAATCGGGCGCGTGCCGACTGAGACGGAGCTCAAGGTTTTGGACACTTACTGGTCTGACCACTGCCGTCACACGACTTTTGAGACCGAGTTGAAACACATTGATTTCTCAGCTTCTAAATTCCAAAAGCAATTGCAAGCGACTTATGACAAGTATATTGCCATGCGTGATGAGTTGGGGCGTTCGGAGAAACCACAAACCTTGATGGATATGGCGACTATTTTCGGTCGTTATGAGCGTGCTAATGGACGTTTGGATGATATGGAAGTGTCTGACGAAATCAATGCTTGCTCGGTTGAAATCGAAGTGGACGTTGATGGTGTCAAGGAACCTTGGCTCCTTATGTTCAAAAACGAAACCCACAACCACCCAACGGAAATTGAACCATTTGGTGGCGCGGCTACTTGTATCGGTGGCGCCATTCGTGACCCATTGTCAGGCCGTTCCTACGTTTACCAAGCCATGCGTATCTCAGGTGCTGGTGATATTACAGCGCCGATTTCAGAAACTCGTGCTGGTAAATTGCCACAACAGGTCATTTCTAAAACAGCGGCTCATGGCTATTCTTCATACGGGAATCAGATTGGGCTTGCGACGACCTATGTTCGTGAGTACTTCCACCCAGGCTTTGTAGCTAAACGTATGGAACTTGGTGCCGTTGTTGGTGCTGCTCCTAAGGAAAATGTAGTCCGTGAAAAACCGGAAGCGGGGGATGTGATTATCCTCCTCGGTGGCAAGACTGGACGTGATGGTGTCGGTGGCGCGACAGGTTCTTCTAAGGTTCAAACAGTTGAGTCTGTAGAGACTGCTGGTGCTGAGGTTCAAAAAGGGAATGCCATCGAAGAACGCAAAATTCAGCGCCTCTTCCGTAATGGCGATGTCACTCGTCTCATCAAGAAATCCAACGACTTTGGAGCAGGTGGTGTCTGTGTGGCCATCGGTGAATTGGCAGATGGTCTTGAAATCGACCTTAATAAGGTTCCTCTTAAATACCAAGGCTTAAATGGTACAGAAATTGCTATCTCTGAATCACAAGAACGGATGGCAGTTGTGGTGCGTCCTGAAGACGTAGATGCTTTCGTTGCGGAATGTAATAAAGAAAATATTGACGCGGTTGTGGTTGCGACAGTGACTGAAAAACCAAATCTAGTCATGCACTGGAATGGTGAAACAATTGTCGACTTGGAACGTCGTTTCCTTGATACAAACGGTGTGCGCGTGGTCGTAGATGCTAAGGTAGTTGACAAGGATGTCAAGCTTACAGAAGAACGTCAAACATCTGCTGACACACTTGAAGCAGACGCCCTTGTGGTTCTATCTGATCTCAACCATGCCAGTCAAAAAGGCTTGCAGACCATCTTTGACTGTTCGGTCGGTCGTTCAACGGTTAATCACCCACTTGGTGGTCGCTACCAACTCACACCAACTGAGGCATCTGTGCAGAAATTGCCAGTTCAACACGGTGTAACTCACACTGCGTCAGTCATGGCTCAAGGCTTTAACCCTTATGTAGCAGAATGGTCTCCATATCACGGAGCTGCCTATGCAGTTATCGAATCAACCGCTCGTTTGGTGGCTGCTGGTGCAAACTGGTCCAAGGCTCGTTTCTCATACCAAGAATATTTCGAGCGGATGGACAAACAAGCTGAGCGTTTCGGTCAGCCAGTAGCAGCTCTCCTAGGTTCTATCGAAGCACAAATCCAGCTTGGCTTACCATCTATCGGTGGTAAGGATTCTATGTCTGGTACTTTCGAAGAATTGACCGTACCACCAACCTTGGTCGCTTTTGGGGTGACGACGGCAGATAGCCGTAAAGTCCTTTCTCCTGAGTTCAAGACTGCTAGTGAAAACATCTACTACATTCCAGGTCAAGCCCTCTCTGCAGAGATTGATTTTGATTTAATTAAGCAAAACTTTGCTCAATTTGAAGCCATCCAAGCTGACCACAAAGTAACATCTGCATCAGCTGTTAAATATGGTGGTGTTATTGAAAGTTTGGCTCTTGCTACTTTTGGAAACCATATCGGTGCAGAGGTAACCTTGCCTGAACTTGAAACGGCTTTGACAGCTCAATTAGGTGGATTTGTCTTCACCTCTCCTGAAGAAATCATTGGAGTGGAGAAGATTGGACAAACAAGTGTCAACTTTACACTCCTTGTCAACGGTGTGAAGCTAGATGGACACAAGCTTGACAGTGCTTTCCAAGGAAAACTGGAAGAAGTTTACCCAACTGAATTTGCCCAATCTAAAGAATTGGCTGAAGTGCCAGCTGTCGCTTCTGATGAACTCATCAAAACCAAGGAAACTATTGAAAAACCAGTGGTTTACATCCCAGTCTTCCCAGGGACCAACTCAGAATATGACTCAGCTAAGGCCTTCGAAAAAGAGGGTGCAGAGGTCAACTTGGTGCCATTTGTGACCTTGAATGAAGAAGCTATTGTCAAGTCAGTTGAAACCATGGTTGACAACATTAGCAAGGCTAATATCCTTTTCTTCGCGGGTGGTTTCTCAGCTGCAGATGAGCCAGATGGATCAGCTAAGTTTATTGTCAACATCCTGCTTAATGAAAAAGTGCGTGTAGCTATTGATAGCTTTATCGCTCGTGGTGGTTTAATTATTGGTATCTGTAATGGATTCCAAGCCCTCGTCAAATCAGGTCTTCTTCCATACGGAAACTTTGAAGATGCTAATGTTACTAGCCCAACCCTTTTCTACAATGATGCCAACCAGCACGTGGCTAAGATGGTGGAAACTCGAATTGCCAATACCAACTCACCATGGTTGACTGGAGTGCAAGTGGGCGATATCCACGCTATTCCTGTTTCGCACGGTGAAGGGAAGTTTGTTGTGACAGCTGAGGAATTTGCAGAGCTCCGTGACAATGGCCAAATTTTCAGCCAATACGTTGATTTTGACGGCAAACCAAGTATGGATTCCAAGTACAATCCGAATGGTTCTGTAAATGCCATCGAAGGAATTACCAGCAAGAATGGTCAAATCATCGGTAAAATGGGACACTCAGAACGTTATGAAGACGGTCTCTTCCAAAACATCCCAGGAAATAAAGACCAGCACCTGTTTGCGTCAGCTGTGCGTTATTTCACAGGGAAATAAAAGGTATAAAAAATGACATACGAAGTAAAATCTCTTAATGAAGAATGTGGTGTTTTCGGTATCTGGGGGCATCCAGATGCTGCTAAATTGACCTATTTTGGGCTCCATAGTCTTCAGCACCGTGGTCAGGAGGGAGCGGGAATCCTTTCTAATGATCAGGGGCAATTGAAGCGTCATCGTGATATGGGGCTTTTATCAGAAGTGTTCAGAAATCCAGCTAATTTGGATAAATTGACTGGCACGAGCGCGATTGGGCATGTTCGTTATGCGACGGCTGGAGAAGCTTCTGTAGATAATATCCAGCCCTTCCTCTTTCGCTTTCATGATATGCAGTTTGGACTTGCTCACAACGGAAACCTGACCAATGCAGAATCTCTCAAGCAAGAATTGGAACAAAGAGGAGCGATTTTCAGTTCGACTTCCGATTCGGAAATCTTGGCTCACCTCATTCGTCGGAGTCACAATCCAAACTTGATGGGTAAAATCAAGGAGGCACTTAGTCTTGTTAAAGGTGGTTTCGCCTATCTCTTGATGTTTGAAGATAAGTTAATTGCAGCCCTCGACCCAAACGGCTTCCGTCCTCTTTCAATCGGGAAAATGGCCAACGGAGCAGTGGTGGTTTCGTCTGAAACCTGTGCCTTTGAGGTCATCGGCGCCGAGTGGATTCGTGATGTAAAACCAGGGGAAATTGTGATTGTGGATGACAATGGTATCCAGTACGATAGTTATACGAATGATACCCAGTTGGCGATTTGTTCTATGGAGTATATCTATTTTGCTCGCCCTGACTCTAACATTCATGGGGTCAATGTCCATACAGCTCGCAAACGCATGGGGGCTCAATTGGCGCGTGAATTTAAGCACGAAGCGGATATCGTAGTCGGTGTGCCAAATTCCTCGCTCAGCGCAGCCATGGGATTTGCAGAAGAATCTGGTCTGCCAAATGAAATGGGACTGATCAAAAACCAATACACGCAACGCACCTTTATCCAACCGACTCAAGAATTGCGAGAGCAAGGGGTGCGGATGAAACTGTCTGCTGTTTCGGGTGTTGTCAAAGGCAAACGTGTGGTGATGATTGATGATTCCATTGTTCGTGGGACAACCTCTCGCCGTATCGTTCAGCTTTTGAAAGAAGCAGGTGCGTCTGAGGTTCATGTTGCCATTGGAAGTCCTGCGCTAGCTTATCCATGCTTCTATGGGATTGATATCCAGACGCGTCAGGAGTTGATTGCTGCCAATCATACGGTTGAAGAAACTCGCCAAATCATTGGTGCAGATAGTCTGACCTATCTTTCGATTGATGGCTTGATTGAATCCATTGGGATTGAAACAGATGCACCGAATGGTGGTCTCTGTGTCGCTTATTTTGATGGGGACTACCCAACTCCTCTCTACGACTATGAGGAAGAATATCGTAGAAGCTTGGGGGATAAGACCAGTTTTTACAAATAGACGGATAAAGACTCTCCATGAAAGGAAAGGAAGAGAAGATGACAAATAAAAATGCTTATGCGCAATCTGGTGTGGATGTTGAAGCGGGTTATGAAGTTGTTGAGCGGATCAAAAAGCACGTGGCTCGTACGGAGCGTGCAGGTGTCATGGGAGCTCTTGGTGGCTTTGGTGGCATGTTTGATCTTTCAAAAGTAGGTGTCAAAGAGCCTGTCTTGATCTCAGGGACTGACGGTGTCGGAACCAAGCTCATGCTGGCTATCAAGTACGACAAGCATGACACGATTGGGCAGGACTGTGTAGCCATGTGTGTCAATGATATCATCGCTGCAGGTGCGGAGCCCCTCTATTTCCTTGACTATGTGGCTACTGGTAAGAATGAACCAGCTAAGCTAGAACAAGTCGTCGCTGGTGTAGCAGAAGGTTGTGTGCAAGCTGGTGCAGCCCTCATCGGTGGGGAAACAGCTGAAATGCCTGGTATGTATGGCGCAGATGACTACGACTTGGCTGGTTTTGCGGTCGGTGTGGCTGAAAAATCTCAAATTATTGACGGCTCAAAGGTGGCAGAAGGCGATGTTCTTCTCGGACTTGCTTCAAGTGGGATTCACTCCAATGGTTACTCACTCGTGCGTCGTGTTTTTGCCGACTACACAGGTGAGGAAGTTTTGCCAGAATTGGAAGGCAAGCAACTCAAAGAAGTCCTTCTTGAGCCGACTCGTATCTATGTCAAAGCTGTCTTACCACTCATCAAGGAAGAGTTGGTCAACGGTATTGCCCATATCACAGGTGGTGGATT
>CAUVGG010000019.1:0-17296 GCA_963551305.1 uncultured Streptococcus sp. | reverse complement strand
GGGATGCTTCGCAGGCAGTGATACTTGGGACGAGAGCTTTTGTGACGGTTTGTATCGGTCTTGTCTTTGTTTCCAGTATTTCCTTAAAAGAGCTTCTCTTGTACTTGGCTCAAAAGGGGTTATCACGGTCTTGGGCCTATGCCTTAATTGTGGTATTCAATGCCTTTCCCCTCATTCAACAAGAAATCAAGTCCCTCAAGGAAGCTTGCTTATTGCGTGGTCAAAAATTGCATGTTTGGTCTCCCCTGATTTACAGTAAGGTTCTGATGACAGTCTTTAGGTGGCGCCATCTTTACCTGAGAGCTCTATCTGCGCATGGATATGACGAGCATGCACAGTTGGAGAATAGTTATCGGACTTTTTATATTTCTCAGAGGACAAAATTGATCTACCTACTTTTCTTTTTATTGCTTCAAACCAGCCTATTTCTATAAAGGAGTTATTATGGAATTTACAGATATTGCGATGGAATTATCCAAGGAAGCTTGGCAGGCTTCCTTTCATCACCCCTTTGTTTTACAGTTACAAGAGGGAAATTTAGAACCTTCTATTTTCCGCTATTACCTGATTCAGGATGCCTACTATCTGAAGTCTTTTTCAGAAGCCTATCACCTCTTGGCTGATAAGACTTCAAACGAGGAGATGAAAAGACTCTTGAAACAAAATGCCCAGAGTCTAGTGGAGGGTGAGTTGTTTATCCGCCAACAATTTTTCAAGGAATTAGGAATCAGCGACCAGGAAATGGACGAGCAACCGATTGCTCCAACCTGTTATCATTACATTTCTCATATTTATCGTCAATTTGCAGAACCAAACTTGGGCATTGCTTTTGCTAGTTTACTCCCATGTCCTTGGTTATACCATGATTTGGGTAAGGCACTTAATCGCAAACCATCCCCGAATCCTCTTTATCAACAGTGGATTGAAACCTATATCACCGATGAATTAGAACAGCAGATTAAAGAGGAAGAAGCGCTAGTCAATCAACTCTATCGCGAAAGCAACGAGACAGACAAACAAAAAATGCTAGAGGCCTTCCACCGAAGTGTCCACATGGAAGCTAAGTTTTGGGAGATGGCTTACCAACATCAAACCTGGACGAGTGATTTGCAGTCCTTAGAAAAAGAGAAGAAATAGAAAATGAGAAACCACCAACTACAAGTTCACAAATTAACCATTTTATCCATGATGATTGCCCTTGACGTAGTTCTTACACCCATCTTTCGAATTGAAGGGATGGCACCGATGTCCAGTGTAGTCAACATTCTTGCAGGAATTTTGATGGGACCTGTTTATGCCTTGGTCATGGCTACAGTCACAGCCTTTATCCGTATGTCTACTCAAGGCATTCCGCCCTTGGCCCTCACAGGAGCTACTTTTGGAGCTCTCCTAGCAGGTCTCTTTTATAAGTACGGTCGAAAATTTCACTATTCTGCCCTAGGAGAAATCTTGGGAACAGGGATTATCGGTTCTATTGTTTCCTATCCTGTCATGGTTCTCTTTACCGGATCTGCGGCCAAGCTCAGCTGGTTTATCTATACTCCGAGATTTTTCGGAGCGACCTTGATCGGTACAGCCATAGCTTTCCTCGCCTTTCGATTTTTAATCAAGCAGGAATTCTTTAAAAAAGTGCAGGGATATTTCTTTGGAGAAAGGATAGACTGATGCAGGCATTTACAAATCCTTTCCCTCTGGCAACCAGTTCCTTGATTCACTGCATCACCAATGAGATTTCTTGTGAGATGCTGGCAAATGGCATTTTGGCTCTGGGATGCAAACCTGTCATGGCAGATGATCCCCGTGAGGTTCTTGATTTTACTAAACAAAGCCAAGCTCTCTTCATCAATTTGGGGCATTTGTCAGCTGAGAAGGAGAAAGCAATCCGTATGGCAGCTACTTATGCAGCTCAAGCTTGTCTCCCAATGGTAGTAGATGCGGTTGGCGTAGCAGCATCACCCATTCGTAAGGGACTAGTCAGAGATCTTTTAGAATACAAGCCCACGGTCCTTAAAGGAAATATGTCAGAAATCCGAAGTCTTGTTGGCTTAAAGCACCATGGAGTTGGAGTTGATGCTAGCCATAAAGACCAAGAAACGGAGGATTTGCTTCAAGTCTTGAAAGACTGGTGTCAGCTTTATCCTGGTATGTCATTTTTAGTCACTGGACCCAAGGACCTCATCGTTTCAGAAAATCAAGTTGCTTTATTGGGAAATGGCTGTGCAGAATTAGACTGGATAACAGGGACAGGAGACTTAGTTGGAGCCTTGACAGCCGTTTTTCTTAGCCAAGGAAAGACTGCCTTTGAAGCTTCTTGCCTAGCGGTCTCTTATCTCAATATCGCTGCTGAGAGAATAGTTGTCCAAGGAATGGGATTGGAAGATTTTCGTTACCAAGTTCTCAATCAACTCTCTCTCCTAAAAAGAGACGAAAATTGGCTAGAAGCCATCAAAGGAGACTTTTATGAATAGAGAAGTACTTAAACTGTATCTAGTAACCAATCGCTACCAAGATTCCTTGGAAAACTTTCTTGAAAAAGTCGAGACGGCCTGCCGTTCAGGTGTTACCATCATCCAATTACGAGAAAAAAATCTCACCACCAATCAATACTATCAACTGGCAAAACAAGTCAAGGAAATAACAGATGCCTATCAGGTACCCTTGATAATCGATGATCGATTGGATATCTGTCTAGCAGTCGATGCTGCAGGTTTGCATATTGGCGACGATGAACTACCCGTTTCGGTTGCCCGCAAAGTCTTGGGTCCTGAAAAAATCCTCGGTGTCACTGCTAAAACGGTCAAAAGAGCTCTCGAAGCAGAAACATCGGGTGCGGATTACTTGGGGACAGGAGCTATTTTCCCGACTACGACCAAGGAAAATGCGCCTATCACCCTGATTTCAACCTTGAAAACAATTTGCCAAACGGTCGCCATTCCAGTAGTTGCTATCGGAGGCCTGACGTCAGAGAATATTGACCAACTTGCTGAAACTGGTATAGCAGGGGTAGCCGTTGTCCGTGATTTGATGCAGGCAGAAGATATAGAAGCAAAAACGCAAGCTTTTTTAACAAAGCTAGATGACATTATTTCCTAATCAAAAACTCTCTAATTCCCTTATAGTGGGAACTAGAGAGTTTTTTCTTAATCTTTAAAGCTTGTATGGTTGACTGGGCCAGAACCATGACCGAGTTGAGGGGCGTCTTGGATGGCTTTTGTGATAAAGGCCTTGGCCTTATCGACTGCCTGATAAAGGGTCTTCCCCTTGGCTAGTTCAGCCGTAATCACTGCAGCAAAAGTACATCCAGTACCATGGGTGTGACAGGTTTGAATTCGTGGACTTTCCCAGACAAATTGTTCCTCCTTGGTAAAGAGGAAATCCTTGGCACCACCTTCAAGATGACCACCTTTGATAACTACAGACTGAGGACCAAATTCTTTTAAAATCAGGCGACCAGCACGCTGCATGTCTTCTGGATCATGGATTGAAAAACCAACAATCTCTTCTGCTTCAGGAAGATTGGGAGTGATAATGGTTGCAAGGGGAAGTAGGTTTGTTTTTAGGAAGCTTCTCGCACTGGTATCAATCAGGGTGTCCCCACTCGTAGCGACCATAACAGGGTCCAGCACATAGGGACAGTCCAGCTTTTTAAGATAGGGTTGGATGATCTCCATGATCTCAGTAGTTGCCAACATCCCTGTTTTTACAGCCTGAGGCTTGATATCCGAAAAGACACTCTCCAATTGAGCTTCCAGCATTTGGTTGGAGACGTGCTCGATTAATTGAACACCTCTGGTATTTTGAGCGACAAGGCTGGTGACAACGGCCATTCCATAGACATCTCTCGCTTGGAATGACTTCAAATCAGCCATAATGCCAGCACCGCCACTAGGGTCAGTTCCTGCAATGGATAGAGCAACGGGTAAATAAGTCATCTAAAACCTCCCAACCAACTGAAGTTTGTATTCTCAAGAACAAGCTAGTCTGTTTGAGGAAAGCAATAGAAGACTAGCTAGTCCTCATTATCATTTCCACTTCCATCAGCTAGCATTACCTAGATTGAGTCAAAGGGATCTAACAGTTGTTAATCTCAGCTTTACGCACCCCTAGTGGTTGTTTTCTTTTTTCTACAGTATAGCATATTTTTATAGTTTATATAGTGAAATTTGACTGCAAATCTCTCGTTACAGGATTAGAATTCTATTTTTCGAAAAAATAATAAAAATTATAGTTGACAAATGTAGATTTTGAGAGTATACTAATAACTGTAATCGACAAATGTAGATTTAGGAGGTGTGATGATGCAGATTTCAGATGCAGAATGGCAGGTCATGAAGATTATTTGGATGCAAGGAGAGCAGACCAGTACGGATTTGATCAGGGTTCTGGCGGAGCGGTTCGACTGGTCCAAGTCGACCATTCAAACTCTTTTGGCTCGTTTAGTTGAGAAAGAGTGTCTGACAAGGAAAAAAGAAGGCAAGTTCTTTGTCTATTCAGCCCTTTTAACTTTGGACCAAAGTCGGGATTTGCTTGTCCAAGATATCAAGGACAAGGTTTGTTCTCGTAGGATTAAGAACTTGTTGGCTGATTTGATTGCGGAATGTGATTTTACTTTGTCTGACTTGGAAGGATTGGAAGCTGTGATTTCTGAGAAAAAAGCAAGCGCAGTAACAGAAGTAAAATGTAATTGTATGTAAAGGAGACGTCATGTTAAATAGTATTGTAACCATTATTTGTATTGCCCTTATCGCGTTTATCTTGTTTTGGTTTTTCAAAAAGCCTGAAAAATCTGGACAAAAGGCCCAGCAAAAAAAGGGTTACCAAGAGATCCGAGTGGAAGTCATGGGGGGCTATACGCCTGAGTTGATTATTCTTAAAAAATCAGTGCCAGCCCGCATTGTCTTTGACCGCAAGGACCCTTCACCCTGTCTAGATCAGATCGTCTTTCCAGATTTTGGTGTGCATGCGGATCTTCCTATGGGTGAAGAGTATGTAGTGGAAATCACACCTGAGCAGACTGGAGAGTTTGGCTTTGCATGTGGTATGAACATGATGCACGGCAAGATGATTGTAGAGTAGGAGGAGACTATGACAGAAATTGTGAAAGCAAGCCTAGAAAATGGCATTCAAAAAATCCGTATCCGAGCTGAAAAAGGCTATCATCCAGCTCATATTCAGCTTCAAAAAGGGATTCCGGCTGAGATAACTTTTCATCGTGTGACGCCATCAAACTGTTACAAAGAAATCCTTTTTGAAGAAGAAGGTATCTTGGAACCAATCGGCGTGGACGAGGAGAAGACAATTCGTTTTACGCCTCAAGAGTTGGGGCAACATGAATTTTCATGTGGCATGAAGATGCAAAAGGGGAGTTATATCGTAGTTGAGAAGACGCGAAAATCTTTGTCACTTTTGCAACGTTTTTGGATTACCAGTATCTTTACTGTGCCGCTAGTTATTCTCATGATTGGGATGTTGACAGGGACTATCAGTCATCCAGTCATGCATTGGGGCACCTTTTTAGCCACGACGCCTATCATGCTAGTGGCCGGTGGTCCTTATATCCAAAGTGCTTGGGCTAGTTTTAAAAAGCACAATGCCAACATGGATACCTTGGTGGCACTGGGAACCCTAGTAGCCTATCTCTATAGTCTAGTTGCTCTCTTTGCTGGTCTCCCTGTTTACTTTGAAAGTGCTGGATTTATCCTCTTCTTCGTTCTTTTGGGGGCGGTTTTTGAGGAAAAAATGCGAAAAAACACTTCTCAAGCTGTGGAGAAATTACTAGATTTGCAGGCTAAAACAGCAGAAGTCTTGCGTGAGGATAGCTATGTCCAAGTTCCCTTGGAGCAAGTCAAGGTAGGTGACCTGATTCGAGTGCGTCCCGGTGAAAAGATCGCGGTTGATGGTGTTGTTGTCGAAGGTGTCTCCAGTATTGATGAATCCATGGTGACAGGTGAGAGCCTGCCGGTAGACAAAACAGTTGGAGATACTGTGATTGGCTCCACTATCAATAATAGTGGAACACTGGTTTTTAAAGCAGAAAAAGTTGGTTCAGAGACTGTCTTGGCTCAGATTGTGGACTTTGTGAAGAAAGCCCAGACCAGCCGTGCACCGATTCAGGATTTGACGGATAAGATTTCAGGAATTTTTGTCCCAGCAGTTGTCATTTTAGCGATTTTGACTTTTTGGATTTGGTTTGTCTTACTTGGGGCTAGTTTTGTGACCTCTCTACTTTATGGTGTGGCAGTTTTGATTATCGCTTGCCCTTGTGCCCTAGGTCTTGCAACACCAACAGCCCTCATGGTAGGAACAGGGCGGAGTGCCAAGATGGGGGTTCTCCTAAAAAATGGAACCGTCCTACAGGAAATCCAGAAAGTCCAAACTCTCGTCTTTGATAAAACAGGAACTTTGACGGAAGGAAAACCAGTGGTCACTGATATCATTGGCGACGAGACAGAAGTACTTGGCTTAGCTGCCTCTTTGGAAGAAGCCTCTCAACACCCACTGGCTCAAGCTATTATCAAGCGAGCGAGTGAAGCAGGACTTGAGCTTCAACCTGTAGAAAATTTCCAAGCCCTACACGGAAAAGGTGTTTCAGGGCAAATCAATGGGAAACAAGTCTTGCTTGGAAATGCTAAAATGCTAGATGGCATGGATATTTCGAGCGCTTATCAGGAAAAACTAGAAGAACTGGAAAAAGAAGCTAAGACAGTTGTGTACTTGGCTGTTGACAATGAAATCAAAGGCTTGCTTGCCCTGCAAGATATTCCCAAAGAAAATGCCAAGCTTGCCATCAGTCAGCTGAAAAAACGTGGTCTCCGAACAGTGATGTTGACAGGAGATAATGCTGGAGTGGCGCGAGCTATTGCAGACCAGATTGGTATCGAAGAGGTCATTGCTGGTGTTTTGCCAGAAGAAAAAGCGCATGAAATCCATCAACTTCAACAGGCTGGTAAAGTAGCCTTTATCGGAGATGGTATCAATGATGCGCCAGCCCTTAGTGTAGCGGATGTGGGGATTGCTATGGGAGCTGGAACAGATATTGCCATTGAATCAGCAGATCTTGTCCTTACAACCAACAATTTACTAGGATTGGCACGTGCTTTTGATATGAGTAAGAAGACCTTTAATCGTATTCTACTCAATCTTTTCTGGGCTTCTATCTATAACCTCATTGGTATTCCGATTGCAGCAGGAGTCTTTTCAGGAATTGGTCTCGTTCTCAATCCAGAACTGGCTGGTCTAGCCATGGCTTTTAGTTCTGTATCTGTTTTAACCAGTTCACTCATGCTAAACTTTAGTAAAATAGACTAAAAGCGAGCTTACTCGCTTTTTATACTCTTCGAAAATCTCTTCAAACCACGTCAGCTTCACCTTGCCGTAGCTATATGACACTGACTCCGTCAGTTCTATCCACAACCTAAAAACAGTGTTTTGAGCAACCTGCGGCTAGCTTCCTAGTTTGCTCTTTGATTTTTATTGAGTATTATTATAAAACAGATATTAAAAACGTTTTCAAACTGTACTGTAATAGAGAATAAAAACTTCTGAGCACATTCTTAGGAGACCCAAAACAAATGTGGTAAAGTAGTAGAGTAAAAATTTGCTGAAACGTTTCCAATTAGTATATGAAAACGGATTTATCAAGTTTTAAAAATATTTGAAGGAGAGTTATCATTATGACTCAAGGGAAAATTACTGCATCTGCAGCAATGCTCAACGTATTGAAAACATGGGGCGTAGACACTATCTATGGTATCCCATCAGGAACACTCAGCTCACTCATGGATGCTTTGGCTGAAGACAAAGATATCCGCTTCTTGCAAGTTCGCCACGAAGAAACAGGTGCTCTTGCAGCGGTTATGCAAGCTAAATTCGGCGGCTCAATCGGGGTTGCAGTTGGTTCAGGTGGTCCAGGTGCGACTCACTTGATTAACGGTGTTTACGATGCAGCTATGGATAACACTCCATTCCTTGCTATCCTTGGATCACGTCCAGTTAACGAACTCAACATGGATGCTTTCCAAGAATTGAACCAAAACCCAATGTACAACGGTATCGCTGTTTACAACAAACGTGTAGCTTACGCTGAGCAATTGCCAAAAGTAATCGACGAAGCTTGCCGTGCTGCAGTTTCTAAAAAAGGTCCAGCTGTTGTTGAAATCCCAGTAAACTTCGGTTTCCAAGAAATCGACGAAAACTCATACTACGGTTCAGGTTCATACGAACGTTCATTCATCGCTCCTGCCTTGAACGAAGTTGAAATCGACAAAGCAGTTGAAATCTTGAACAATGCTGAACGCCCAGTTATCTACGCTGGTTACGGTGGTGTTAAAGCTGGTGAAGTGATTACTGAATTGTCACGTAAAATCAAAGCACCAATCATCACAACTGGTAAAAACTTTGAAGCTTTCGAATGGAACTACGAAGGTTTGACAGGTTCTGCTTACCGTGTTGGTTGGAAACCAGCCAACGAAGTGGTCTTCGAAGCAGACACAGTTCTTTTCCTTGGTTCAAACTTCCCATTTGCTGAAGTTTACGAAGCCTTCAAGAACACTGAAAAATTCATCCAAGTCGATATCGACCCTTACAAACTTGGTAAACGTCATGCCCTTGACGCTTCTATCCTTGGTGATGCAGGTCAAGCAGCGAAAGCAATCCTTGACAAAGTCAACCCAGTTGAATCTACTCCATGGTGGCGTGCAAACGTTAAGAACAACCAAAACTGGCGTGATTACATGAACAAACTCGAAGGTAAAACTGAGGGTGAATTGCAATTGTACCAAGTTTACAATGCAATCAACAAACATGCTGATCAAGACGCTATCTATTCAATCGACGTAGGTGACACTACTCAAACATCTACTCGTCACCTTCACATGACACCTAAGAACATGTGGCGTACATCTCCACTCTTTGCGACAATGGGTATTGCCCTTCCTGGTGGTATCGCTGCTAAGAAAGACAATCCAGATCGCCAAGTATGGAACATCATGGGTGACGGTGCATTCAACATGTGCTACCCAGACGTTATCACAAACGTTCAATACGACCTTCCAGTTATCAACGTTGTCTTCTCAAATGGTAAATATGCCTTCATCAAGGACAAATACGAAGACACAAACAAACACTTGTTTGGTTGTGACTTCCCTAACGCTGACTATGCGAAAATCGCTGAAGCTCAAGGAGCTGTTGGATTTACAGTTGACCGTATCGAAGACATCGACGCAGTCGTTGCAGAAGCTGTTAAACTCAATAAAGAAGGTAAAACTGTTGTGATCGATGCTCGCATCTCTCAACATCGTCCACTTCCAGTAGAAGTACTTGAATTGGATCCAAAACAACACTCAGAAGAAGCAATCAAAGCCTTCAAGGAAAAATACGAAGCAGAAGAACTCGTACCATTCCGCCTCTTCTTGGAAGAAGAAGGATTGCAATCACGCGCAATCAAATAATTCCTCTCGTCGAAAATCAAATTTAAAATTTGTAGACTTTATTCTTTGATTTTCATAGAGTGGAACTTGAAAAGATCGGAGTAATCCGGTCTTTTTCTGGAGGATAATCAATGAATTTAAATCAATTAGATATTATCGTTTCAAATGTTCCCCAAGTCTGTGCTGACTTGGAGCGTCTTTTGGATAAAAAGGCTGATTATGCTGATGATGCTTTTGCTCAGTTTACGATTGGCAGTCATTGTCTCATGTTATCACAAAATCACCTGATTCCTTTGGACAATTTTCAGTCAGGAATCATTCTTCACATCGAGGTTGAGGATGTAGACCAGAACTATCAACGGTTGAAAGATCTTGGTATCACAGTTTTAAACGGCCCAGCTGTAACCGATTGGGGGACAGAATCCTTGCTTGTAAAAGGCCCTGCTGGCCTAGTGATTGATTTTTATCGTATGAAATAGGGCGCTTAATCATTTGAAGCTAACCATAATTATTCTTAATACAGAATGTGAGAATAGGAACTATTGAAAGATCGGAGCAATCCGGTCTTTTTCTGTTTCCTCTTTCTTATCACAAGATTGTGATAGTTTACATCTTCATAACAAAAGCTTCAAAGTCTTGATTGTTTTGAAGAAAGATTATAAAATATGATTCATAAAAATGAAAGAGATTTTGAAAATGTCTGGAAAACAAATGAAAATTTTGGGCTGGGTAGCGACCTTCATGTCCGTTATGATGTATGTGTCTTACTTCCCACAAATCATGAACAACCTGGCTGGTCAAAAAGGAAACTTCATCCAACCCTTGGTCGCAGCCATCAACTGTAGCCTATGGGTTTACTACGGTCTTTTCAAGAAAGAAAGAGATATTCCCCTTGCGGCTGCTAATGCACCGGGTATCGTTTTTGGCCTAGTAACGGCTATCACGGCATTGATTTAAAAATAAGACTGGTTTCAGTCTTTTTTTGTACATAAAAATAGATTCTCAAGTAAAGGAAGTCTAATGAGAGTTGAGGAAAAAAGCCGTTGACAGCGAGCTTTCTGAGTGCTGCTTTAGAGGTTCCTCCATAAAGTAAAAGATTATTTCGTTACTATTTTTATAAAATCTTCTCCCTACTTTATAAGATGTGAAAAAGAGTTCAATTAGCGCTAGCTTTTTGCTATAATGAAGTGAGAAAAACAGACAGGAGAATAAGATGTCAGAACCATTATTTTTACAATCAGTTATGCAAGAAAAAATCTGGGGTGGAACCAAGCTACGTGATGAGTTTGGTTACGACATTCCAAGTGAAAAAATCGGAGAATACTGGGCTATCTCAGCCCACCCAAATGGGATATCCAAGGTCGCCAATGGTCGCTTTGAAGGAACAGATCTAGCTACTTTGTATGCAGAACACCGTGAATTGTTTGGCAATCGTCCAGAACCTGTATTTCCACTATTGACCAAAATTCTCGATGCCAACGACTGGCTTAGTGTCCAAGTTCACCCAGATGATGCCTATGGACTAGAACACGAAGGCGAACTTGGAAAAACAGAGTGCTGGTACATCATCGCAGCAGACGAAGGTTCAGAGATTATCTATGGCCACAACGCCAAATCAAAAGAAGAACTCCGCCAGCAAATCGAGGATAAGAACTGGGATGCCTTGCTGACAAAAGTACCTGTTAAGGCTGGAGATTTCTTCTATGTACCAAGTGGAACCATGCATGCTATCGGTGCAGGAATCTTAATCCTTGAAACGCAACAGTCTAGCGATACCACCTATCGTGTCTATGACTTTGACCGTAAGAACGACAAGGGCAACTTGCGTGAACTTCACCTTGAAAAATCTATCGATGTTTTAAACATTGGTGAGCCTGCCAATAGCCGTCCTGTAATTATCAAAGCTGATGATTTACGTTCCACTCTACTTGTATCCAATGAATTCTTTGCAGTTTACAAGTGGGAAATCACTGGAAAAGTTGATTTTGAAAAGACAGCTGACTACAGCTTGTTGAGTGTCTTGGCTGGTCAGGGTCAACTGACTGTCGATGGGAAGAACTATCCAATCCAAAAAGGTAGCCACTTTATCCTACCAAGTGATGTTGAAGCATGGACCCTAGAAGGGCAAGGTTTGGAATTGATTGTTAGCCATCCATAAAAAAAGAAAGGGCCTGAGTTCATTACTCAAGTCCTTTTTGTTTACATAAATTGGGCGATAAAGACCACAATGATGATAATTGGGATGACGAAACGAAGAAGGAAGAGCCAGACTTGGAAAAGTCCCTGTTTCCATGCTGTTTCATCAAGATGGAGTTCCTCCTGGGCAAGTGCCTTCTTAAAGACGTAGCCAGTAAAGAGTGAAAGGCAGAGAGCTCCAAAGGGCATGAGGAGATTGGAGACCAAGAAATCCATAGCGTCAAAGAAGGTCTTCCCAAAAATATGAACATCCGCCATAACACCGTAAGATAGGGCTGAAGGAATTCCAAAAACAAAGGTCAGAATCCCTAAAATGGTACTCCATTTAGCACGCTTGCTGTTGTCCTGGTTGGTGATATTGCTCACATTGATTTCCAGCATGACGACTGAAGAAGTGACCGTCGCAAAGAGGAAGAGCAAGAGGAAGAGGATGTAGAAAATGGTTCCAAAAGGCATCTTGTCAAAGAGTTGTGGCAGGACGATAAAGAGGAGACTTGGTCCCCCTTCAGACTGGATGTTGAAGGCTGACATAGCAGGGAAAATGGCTAGACCTGCCATGATGGATACCGAGATGTTCATGGCTACAATGGAAATCCCTGACTGGACTAAATTGGTATTCTTGTCCAAGTAGGACGCATAGGTCAGCATGGCTGTAACCCTAGTGAGAGAGCAAAGAAAGATTGACCCAGAGCATAGAGGAGACCAGCGCTGGTCAGTTTTGAGAAGTCTGGTTTGAGGAAGTAGAGAACCCCTTCCATGGCATTTGGCAAGCTGAGAGAGCGCCCAATAATCACGACAAAGATGATAAAGAGCAGGGGCATCATGACCTTAGAAGCTCTTTCAATCCCTTTTTGAACCCCACGTGATACAATAAAGATATTCAATAAGATAAAGGCTGCTTGAGCTCCTAGGGCAATGGCTGGATTTGAAATGATTGAAGTAAATAACTGAGCATAATCACCCGTTCCACCAAGTTGGAACAATTTCCCAAACTCAATGCCCAGATAAACCAGAATCCATCCTCCGATAACACTGTAAAAGGAGAGAAGGATAAAGAGGGCAAAGGCACCAATCCAACCGATAAAGTTGTACTTGTTATTCTTGCCTAGTTTTCCAAAGGTTTTGATAGCGGAAACGCCAGCACTACGGCCAAGGGCAAACTCAGCAAGCAGGAGCGGGAAACCGATTAAAATGGTAGAAATAAGAAAGACTAGTAAAAAGCCTCCTCCGCCATTAGCAGCAGTCATGTAGGGAAATTTCCAAACGGCTCCAAGTCCGATGGCTGAACCAGCAGATGCTAGGATAAAGCCCAGTTTTGAACCCCATTGCGATTTTTCTGACATAGTTGAAACTCCAATCTCGTTTTTTAAAATAAGAAAAGGCTACTTGAGTTGTCAAATAGCCCTCTCTCAATAGCTCTCTATGAGCCTTCTGTTTGATTGATAGACTTGACTATCCTATCATGTTTTCTAAGGTCTGTCAAGAAAACCATTTTCAAGTTTTCACACCTTTCTCAAAAAGTTAAAAATTTTTCTCAAAAACGCTTGACTCTGACCTAGGGGGAGGGGTTATACTATTTCTTGTAAGGAGGAAATCATGTACCATATAAAAGAAGCTGCGCAGCTTTCAGGTGTCTCTGTCAAGGCCCTGCACCACTACGATAAGATAGGACTCTTGGTTCCGTTGAAGTCGGAAAACGGCTATCGAATCTATAGTCAGGAGGATTTGGAGCGCCTTCAAGTCATTCTTTACTACAAATATCTAGGCTTTTCTTTAGAGAAAATAGCAGAGCTATTAAAGGAAGATAGATCAGATTTGTTGCCTCACTTGACTATACAGTTGGACTATTTGACTCGAGAAAGGCAACATCTGGATACCTTGATTTCCACCTTGCAAAAAACCATTCAAGAACAAAAAGGAGAAAGAAAAATGACCATTGAGGAAAAATTCACTGGATTTAGCTATCAAGACAATCAAAAATACCACCAAGAGGCGGTAGAGAAATATGGTCAAGAAGTCATGGGCCAAGCGCTTGAACGCCAAAAGGGTCGCGAAGATGAGTCTACGGCCGCCTTTAACCAAGTCTTTCAAACTTTGGCGCAAAATCTTCAAGCTGGTTTACCTGCAACAGCAACTGAAAACCAAGAGCAAGCAGCCAATCTCTTGCAAGCCCTTCGTACTTATGGATTTGACTGCTCTATTGAAGTCTTCGGACATATCGGTAAAGGCTACGTCTACAATCCAGAGTTTAAGGAAAACATTGACAAATTTGGACTTGGTACAGCTCAATACACATCAGATGCCATTGCAGCTTACGTTCAGACAAATGCAGAATAAATAGGCTAGGAATTTCCTAGCCTATTTTTTACTTCAAATCATAAAGCCAGTCGTCACCATCTTTATAGTAGAAGAACTCACTGAGATCATCTTCCAAAAAAACACGAAGCATATCAGACATATCCTTAGTTGCAAGTTTTAGTTGAGAGAGATTTTCAAACTCTTCCCACCAAACTTTCCCTTCGTCTGAAGACTGGAGTTCACCAGTAAAGTGTTCTGTCTTGTAAAAAAGGACGACATAACGATAATCCTTGTTATCGTACCAGTTTTTGATACCACAGAGTTGGGGTTTGGAAATGGTCAGACCAGTTTCTTCTTTCACTTCACGAATGACAGCATCGACAAAGGATTCGCCACGTTCAACATGACCACCAGGAAAAGTAATGCCGGGCCAGTCGGGACTAACTCGATCTTGAACCAGAACCTTGTCTCCGTTTTGAATCATACACATGTTGACAAATTCGACTGTTTCTCTTCTGTTCATTTTTCACAACCTTTGATCTTTAATCATAATGCAGACTTCCTGCCACCCAACCGGTACAAAGGGCAGAAGTAATGTTAAAGCCGCCTGTATGGGCATTGATATCCAGTACCTCGCCAGCAAAGTGAAGGCCAGGTACCAGCTTACTTTCAAGGGTTTTAGGGTTGATTTCCTTGAGACTAACACCACCTTTGGTAACGAAGGACTTAGTAAGAGACATTTTGCCTGTCACAGGGATTTTGAGAGCTTTGATAGACTGGAGCAGTTGCTCGCGTTCCTTTTCAGTTAGCTGTTTAACTTTGTCAGGATATTCTTGAACAAAAAACTCAGCCAAGCGTTCTGGTAACAAGGTTTTCAAAGCATTTTTCAAGGATTTTTCTCGATTTTCTTCTAGAAATGCAGCCAAGTCATTTTCAGAAAGATGAGGCAAGACATCCAGTGAGAGAACCTCCCCACCCTTGACAAAGCTAGACATGCGTAGGGCAGCAGGACCAGATAAACCAAAGTGAGTAAAGAGCAGATCATGAGTGATGACATGCTTACCATAGCTTAAGGTCACATCGTCAAGCGAAATCCCTTGTAAGGCCTTGTGTGGAAAATCTGTCAATAATGGACTTTCAGCAGCTTCAAGCTCGGTAATGGTATGCTTAAAATGACGAGCAATCTCGTGACCAAAACCAGTCGAACCAGTCGAAGGATAGGATTTACCACCCGTTGTGACGATGAGTTTATCACAAGTGAAGGTTTGGTTTGCGGACTTAAGGACAAACTGGTCGTCTATCTTTTTAACCGAAACAATTTCTGTTTGAGTGAGAACTTGTCCGCCTAGCTCAGCGATTTTCTTTTCCAAGGCCTCGATAATAGTCCGAGATTTATCGCTAGCAGGAAAGACACGACCGTGGTCTTCAACCTTAAGTTTAACACCGTTGTCTGTGAAAAAGTTGATGATATCATGGTTATCAAACTGGGAAAAGACACTGTATAGAAAGCGTCCATTTCCAGGGATACCAGCTAGTAGGTCATCTAAACTTCCGTTATTGGTCACATTGCAGCGACCACCGCCCGTTCCAGCTAATTTTTTCCCAAGTTTGCGATTTTTCTCGATGAGAAGGGTTTTCTGACCATAAAAGCTACTGGAAATCGCAGCCATCATACCAGCAGGCCCTCCACCGATGACAATAGTATCAAAATGTTTCATAGCTCTATTGTACCACAAAAAACAAGAGATGCTTGGCATCTCTTGTTGCTTGTGATCTTAGTTGATTTCATATCCCATCAATAAACCGCCATCTTCTGCATAAAAACTACAGAGACCAGACGTCGGGATGATTTTGATGTCCGCTTGTGGGAAGGTTTCCTGCAAGCGTTCTGACAATTGCTGACAGAATTTTTCATTGCTGCGGTGAGCCATGACAATACGGCCACCAGCATAACCTGCCTTGATGAGTTCTTCATAGGCTGCTTGAAGGGATTTTTTTGGTCCACGAGCTTTTTGGAGCAGTTCAAGGGTTCCAGTATTACTCGCCTCTCCGACCATACGGATGTTGAGAAGACCAACGACCGTACCGATAAGCTTGCTCAAACGACCATTTTTTACTAAGTTATCAACCTTAGCTAGGACAAAGAGCAACTTGGTTTTTTCTTGGTAGGCCGTAATAGCTTCAACAATTTCTTCAAAAGAAAGTCCTTGGTCAATCAAATCATTGATTTTTTCGACAATCAAGTCAACTTCCCCACCTGCAGATAAACTATCAATCACATGAATCTGAGTGTCAGGGTGTTCTTCAAGGTAGATATTTTTAGCGAGCTGTGCACTATTATGGCTACCTGAAAGAGTACCAGTGATAGTAACGACAAAGATATGCTTGGCACCTTCAAATGCACGCAAGTAATCATCAGGGCTAGGACAAGCTGATTTTGAAGCCTCAGAAGTCGCATACATAGTTTCCATCATGTGGTCAATGTCGAGATTGGCATCATCAATAAAGACCTGATCAGCCACTTGAATGGTTAAAGGAACACTAACAAATTCAGTATCGATAGCGGGAGTTGCTAGTTGACGATAATCACAACCAGAGTCAGCCACAATCTTCCAAGTCATAGAAATTCTCCATCTTTGTCACTTATACATTGACAAAGGTTCTGTCTTTTTTTACAATTATATCATGAAAGTTCTTGAAACAAAAGTACCACCTCTCTGTTGTCACAAGTAGAAAGAAATTGTTATGTCTGAACGTAAAATATCTGAAAAATCTCTTGAAAATCTCAGAAAATCCAATCAAGAATCCAATTTCTTGACCAGAGAAGCGATCGAGACGGCTCTTTTGCAACTTTTAGAAAAAAAAGATTTGGCCAAGATCAGCATTTCGGAGCTGGTCAAGCGAGCGGGCGTCTCTCGTGCCGCCTTCTATCGTAACTATGACTCTAAAGAAGAAATTTTGGAAAGCATTTTTAAACGCAGTGTCCATAACATCATGGAACAGTTGAGCCACTACGATGTCAAAACGGACCTTTATCTAGTCTGGGTTCACCTTTTTCGAGCAGCCAAAAAAGAAGCCAGGGTTATCCAACTTGCTCTGGACTACCACTTGGAAAAGATTCTCGTCCAAGCCATGCAGGAATTTCTAGAAAAATACCACGGAAAGTCAAAAGGCGTTAGCAGCTACCTTCATTCCTTTTGGAGTTCCGCCATCGTATCGGTTCTGCTCAAATGGATCAGGGATGGCATGAAGGTTCCAGCTGAAAAGATTGCTGATTTACGCTTGCCATTTTTCAAAAAATAGAGGAAAAGGAGAAGACTTATGACAGAAAAAAGACTGGCTTGGGATGAGTACTTTGCAGCCCAGGCCTTACT
>CAUVGG010000018.1:0-17374 GCA_963551305.1 uncultured Streptococcus sp. | reverse complement strand
CACAGCGTTTCTATGTTTATATGATACCACTTTTTCAAAAAAAATCAAGAGGAAAATTTATTTTTTTGAAAAGGATTTCACAAGTCTCGTAATTTATCAATGGTTTCCTTGCGTTGCGCTAAAGCCCGTTCGTACTTGCCAGTATCTTCCGGAGTGAAGTAGTGCTGGTCTTTGATTTTTTCTGGCAAATAGTCTTGTTTGACCCAGTGTCCAGGATAGCTATGGGGGTAGAGATAGTTTTGGGCATTGCCCAATTCCTTGCTACCGCTATAATGTCCATCACGTAGATGTCGTGGAATGGGCAAATGTCCTGATGTTTTGAGATCAGCAAGAGCCTTGTCTATAGCCACATAGGCTGAGTTGGACTTGGGTGAAAGAGCCAGATCAATGACGACATTAGCAATGAGAATGCGGGCTTCTGGGAAGCCAATCCTTTGTGCAGCATCTAGAGCAGTTACGGTATGGATCTGGGCTTCAGGATTGGCCAAACCAATATCTTCATAAGCAATCACAGTCAAGCGACGAGCTAGACTAGGCAGATCTCCAGCTTCAATCAAGCGGGCTGCGTAGTGGAGACTGGCATCCACATCCGAGCCGCGGATGGATTTTTGCAGGGCTGAGAGGATATCGTAGTGACCGTCCCCATCCTTGTCCATAGTAATATAGCTCCGCTGGAGGCTGTTTTCTATGATATCCAGAGTGATATGGCGGATGCCCTTGTCATTTTCAGGGGTAGAGAGAACAGCCAAATCTAGTGAATTAAAGGCAGAACGGAGGTCTCCATTGGTAGAGGTTGCGATGAAATCCAGCGCATCCTCATCTAGCTCTACTGGGGAATCAAAACCACGCTCAGGGTCAGTTAGAGCAATTTGAATCGCTTCTTTGACATCTTGATTGGACAAGGGTTCCAACTCAAAAATCTGAACACGGCTACGGATGGCAGGAGTGACAGAAAAGAAGGGATTTTCAGTCGTTGCGCCAATCATGATAACCAGACCACTTTCCAAAAGTGGCAGAAGAAAGTCTTGCTTGGTCTTATCAAGACGATGAATCTCGTCCAGTAACAGAACTAATCCTCCAGAGAATTTAGCCTCTTCAGCGATTTCTTGGAGACGTTTTTTACTATCAACAGTGGCATTAAAAGTCCGAAAGGCATATTTGGTCGTTCCAGCGATAGCTGAAGCGATACTGGTCTTTCCGATCCCTGGAGGTCCATAGAGAATCATAGAGGACAGACGATTGGCTTCGACCATGCGACGTATGATTTTTCCTTCTCCGACCAGGTGCTGTTGACCGATGACCTGATCGATGGTTTTGGGGCGCATACGAAGTGCGAGATTGTCCGGCATAGCAGTCCTTTCTAACATGGATTTTCTGATACTAATGTGGTAAGATGGTAGTATCTATTTTAGCATATTTCCGAGTATTCGGGGCGATTTAAGAGTCGCATAGAAAGAGGACAAAATGGCAACATACGGATTTTTAGATGTTTTAGAGGAAGAATTGGACAAGAACTTCCCTTTTGACTTTGAGATTAGCTGGGACAAGCGCAATCATGCGGTTGAAGTGAGTTTTTTGCTAGAAGCACAAAATGCTACGGGAGTGGAGATGCTGGATGAGGATGGAGAGGTCTCATCAGACGACATTCTTTTTGAAGAAGCGGTACTCTTTTACAATCCTGCTAAGTCAACTGTCAATGAGGAAGACTATTTGACAGTTATCCCTTATCTACCCAAGAAAGGTTTCTCTCGCGAGTTTTTAGCTTATTTTGCGCTATTCCTCAAAGACACTGCCGAGGTTGGGCTGGATGCGCTCATGGACTTTTTGGAAGACCCAGAAGCAGAGGAATTTTTCATGGAATGGAACCAAGAAGTCTTTGAAGAAGGGAAAGCAGGCTTGAAAGAAGGAGAATTTTACCCTTATCCGAGATATTAGGAGTCTGATATGGAAGTAGAAATTTCTGATTTCACAGGCTGCAAAATTGCCCTCTTTTGTGGTGATAAGCTCTTAACTATCTTACGTGATGACAAATCAAACATTCCATACCCTAATACCTGGGAACTGCCTGGTGGTGGGCGAGAAGGCGATGAAAGTCCTTTTGAGTGCGCGGCGCGTGAAGTTTATGAAGAACTGGGAATTCATCTGACTGAAGATTGTCTGCTTTGGAGTAAGGTTTACCCAAGTATGCTTTTTGCGGATAAACAATCCGTATTTCTAGTTGGCAAGTTGGCTCAGGAACAGTTTGACCAGATTGTCTTTGGAGATGAAGGGCAGGGCTACAAACTGATGGGCATCGAGGAATTTCTTGGCTCAGATAAGGTCGTGCCCCAGTTGCAGGATAGAGTGAGGGATTATTTGGAGGAAATAAAATGATTTTTGCAATTGCAACAACGACGTTAAATAAGGAAGTTAAACGCAAACTAAAAACTGGACAATATTCTAGAGAAGAAGCTACATTCATCTATATGGAATATTTAAAGTTAAAGAAGCAGAGAGAAAGTGGCACGAAAATAGCTGGGATTTCTACGGCTGTTATTTGGGTATTAATGCTTGTTATACCCTTACTGAGTGGTAGAGGTCTCGTACTGCCCCTTTCAGTATATTTTTTATTTTTGATACTGTTTGCAGGAATTGTTCTATTTGTTTATTATCTTATGTTTGGTATTTTTAAACGGCAGATTCATAGCGCAATGAAAGAACACTACACAGATGTAATTGAGGAATTTGAGGGTCAGTAAAACAGCTTGTGGAAGAGCATAGGAAGCGAGTTGAGAGAGTGAATTTGGAGGTATTAGTATGATTCAGATTGTCCAAGCAGGAGCAGAAGATTTAGAAAAGATTATTGCCATTCAAAGAGCTAGCTTTAAGGCTGTCTATGAAAAATACCAAGATGAGTATGATCCTTATCTCGAGGATCGTGAACGAATCAAGTGGAAATTGGTTGAGCGTCCTAATAGCTATTACTACTTTGTGAAAGAAAAGGACGAAAATATCGGGTTTTTACGAGTTCAGACCAATGAAGAGTTGACGGAGGCTTGGTTGGGAACGGCTGCGATTTTGCCCCAGTATCAAGGAAAAGGTTATGGTTCTGAAGGATTGGAATTGCTGGAAAAAGAATTTCCAACCATCACACAGTGGGATTTGTGTACGGTATTACAGGATGCGGGCATGGTTGCCTTTTATGAGAAAAATGGCTACCGTCAAACCCATATCGAGCCTGAAAAAGAAGGTATGGATATGGTTTACATGAAAAAATTGATTGACAAATAGAAAGGATGGTTCGGTTACATTTCTAAACTGAACCCGCCCTAAACACTGTACCAAAAAGATAAACTTCTCTTAGACACAAGCGTCTTCAGAGAGTTTCCTATTTTGGCTTTGTGTTTTACGGGCTTGGTATCTTAATTATGGAAACATGGCAAGAGTTAAAAGTTACAGTGAAGCGTGAGGGGGAGGAGCTGGTCTCCAATCTCTTGATTGAGCTGGGGGCGCAAGGTGTTGCGATCGAAGACAGCATGGACTATGTGGGAAATGTGGATCGTTTTGGCGAAATTTTCCCAGAGGTCGAACAACAAGAAGAAATCGTTGTGACAGCCTACTATCCTGATACGGTTGATGTGGCAGTGGTTGAAGCGGATTTGCAGGCTCGTCTGGCAGAAATGACCGATTTTATGGATCTGGGAGAGGTCAAGATGGGGATGACTGCCTTGGCTGAGGAAGACTGGGCTGACAACTGGAAGAAATACTATGAACCAGCTCGCATTACTCATGATTTGACTATTGTGCCGTCTTGGACAGACTACGAGGCGACTGATGGAGAAAAGATTATCAAGCTGGATCCTGGTATGGCCTTTGGGACAGGAACCCATCCGACGACCAAGATGAGCCTCTTTGCCTTGGAGCAGGTTCTTCGTGGCGGAGAGACAGTGCTAGATGTGGGTACTGGTTCAGGTGTCCTTTCTATTGCTAGCTCGCTTCTGGGTGCCAAGGAAATCTTCGCCTACGACCTAGATGATGTGGCAGTTCGTGTGGCTCAGGAAAATATCGAGCTCAATCCTGGCATGGAAAATATCCATGTAGCGGCAGGAGATTTGCTTAAGGGGGTTGAGATTGAGGCAGACGTGATTGTGGCTAATATCTTAGCGGATATTCTCATTCATCTGACAGAGGATGCTTATCGTTTGGTCAAGGACGAAGGCTACCTGATCATGAGTGGGATTATCAAGGACAAGTGGGACATGGTGCGCGAGTCGGCTGAGTCAGCTGGATTTTTCCTTGAAACCCACATGATTCAAGGGGAATGGAATGCCTGTGTCTTTAAGAAGACCAAGGATATTTCAGGTGTGATTGGAGGCTAGCATGCAACAGTATTTTGTCAAGGGCAGTGCAGTCTCTCCTGTCACCATTGAGGACAAGGAAACCAGCAAGCATATGTTTCAGGTCATGCGCTTGAAAGAAGATGATGAGGTTACTTTGGTCTTTGATGATGGAATTAAGCGCTTGGCGCGTGTTCTGGATGTGGAAAATCGTCAGTTTGAATTGGTTGAGGAACTAGCTGACAATGTGGAACTACCAGTCCAAGTGACCATCGCATCCGGCTTTCCCAAGGGAGACAAGCTGGAGTTCATCACTCAAAAAGTAACCGAACTGGGTGCCAGCCAGATTTGGGCCTTTCCTGCCGATTGGTCAGTTGCCAAGTGGGATGGTAAGAAATTGGGCAAGAAAGCCGAAAAACTAGAAAAAATTGCCCTTGGAGCAGCAGAACAAAGCAAGCGTAACTTCGTTCCAAGCATCAAGCTGTTTGAGAAAAAGGCAGACTTTCTAGCACAACTGGACCAGTTTGACTCTATCATCGTAGCCTATGAAGAATCAGCAAAAGAGGGAGAAGCCGCTGCGCTCTTACAAGCAGTCACTGGCCTTGAAAAAGGAGCTAAATTGCTCTTTATCTTTGGTCCGGAAGGCGGTCTCTCACCAGTAGAAATTGAAAGTTTTGAAGCTAAAGGAGCAGTCTTGGCAGGGCTTGGTCCTCGCATCTTGCGAGCTGAAACAGCACCACTTTACGCCTTATCAGCCATTAGTGTTTTAGTAGAATTAGAAAAATAAGAGGAAGAAAATGGAACAAAAACACCGATCAGAATTTCCCGAAAAGGAACTTTGGGACTTAACTGCCCTATACCAGGACCGTGAGGATTTCTTGCGTGCAATCGAGAAAACGCGCGAAGACATCAACCAATTTAGCCGTGACTACAAGGGCAATCTTCACACTTTTGAAGATTTCGAGAAGGCTTTTGCAGAATTGGAACAAATCTATATCCAGATGAGTCATATCGGCAATTACGCCTTTATGCCTCAGACGACAGACTATAGCAATGAAGAGTTTGCCAATATTGCCCAAGCTGGGATGGAATTTGAAACAGATGCCAGCGTAGCCTTGACCTTCTTTGACGATGCTTTGGTTGCTGCAGATGAGGAGGTCTTGGACAGTTTGGGTAAATTGCCTCACTTGACGGCAGCCATTCGTCAGGCCAAAATCAAAAAAGCCCACTACCTAGGGGCTGATGTGGAGAAGGCCTTGACCAATCTTGGTGAAGTTTTCTATAGTCCACAGGACATTTATACTAAGATGCGTGCTGGGGATTTTGAAATGGCTGACTTTGAAGCCCATGGCAAGACCTACAAAAACAGCTTTGTTACCTATGAGAATTTCTACCAAAACCACGAAGACGCTGAGGTTCGTGAGAAATCCTTCCGTTCCTTCTCAGAAGGCCTTCGCAAGCATCAGAATACAGCTGCAGCAGCCTATCTTGCTCAGGTCAAGTCTGAAAAACTATTGGCAGATATGAAGGGTTATGACTCAGTATTCGACTATCTTCTGGCTGAGCAAGAAGTTGACTGTGCCATGTTTGACCGCCAGATTGACCTCATCATGAAGGATTTTGCACCAGTTGCCCAGAGATACCTCAAGCATGTTGCCAAGGTGAATGGTCTTGAAAAGATGACCTTTGCAGACTGGAAATTGGACTTGGATAGCGCTCTTAATCCTGAAGTGACTATTGATGACGCCTATGATTTGGTCATGAAGTCAGTAGAACCTTTGGGACAAGAATATTGTCAGGAAGTTGCGCGCTATCAAGAAGAACGCTGGGTGGACTTCGCTGCTAATAGTGGCAAGGATTCTGGTGGTTATGCGGCGGATCCATATCGCGTGCACCCTTATGTCCTCATGAGCTGGACTGGTCGTTTGAGCGATGTTTATACCTTGATTCATGAAATCGGGCATTCTGGTCAATTCATCTTTTCAGATAATCACCAAAGTTACTTCAATGCCCACATGTCTACTTACTATGTCGAAGCGCCATCAACCTTTAATGAATTGCTTCTCAGTGACTACTTGGAGCACCAGTCTGATGACCCACGTCAAAAACGCTTCGCTCTTGCCCACCGCTTGACAGACACCTACTTCCATAATTTCATCACCCACCTCTTGGAAGCAGCCTTCCAGCGTAAGGTTTATACATTGATTGAAGAAGGGGAAACTTTTGGAGCAAGCAAGCTCAACAGCATTATGAAGGAAGTTTTGACAGATTTCTGGGGAGATGCTATTGAAATTGACGACGATGCGGCTTTGACTTGGATGCGTCAAGCTCATTACTATATGGGCTTGTATAGCTACACATACTCAGCAGGCCTTGTTATCTCTACTGCAGGTTACCTCCATCTGAAAAACTCTGAAACTGGAGCTAGAGACTGGCTCAATCTCCTTAAATCAGGTGGCAGCAAGACACCGCTTGAGTCAGCCATGATTATCGGAGCCGATATCTCAACAGATAAACCACTACGTGATACCATCCAGTTCTTGTCTGACACAGTTGACCAGATTATAGCCTACAGTGCTGAGTTGGGGGAGTAAATTAAAAGAGTCTGGGACAAAAGTCTAACCTTAAATATAAAAAGCGAACAAAACGAGTTATCTGACACTCAGAATACTGTCTTGTTCGCTTTTTTTCTAATCTATCGATTTTAAAAATTTATAATAAAGAATTCCTAAAATCAAAATTTTTTGTCCCAGCCTCTTAAATTATCCCCAAAAGCTATCTTCTTCAGCTTGATCTGAAGAGAAGAGCCAAACTTCTTTGATTTTTCCGTCTTCAATACGGAAGAGGTCAATCCCGTTCATATTGAGTTCAGTACCATCAGCACGTGTTCCGAGAAAAGTAACATTAGCTGCGATTAAATCCTTATTGTCAGAAACCCAATTTGTTATCACCTTAAAGGTTCCATTAGTTTTCTCAGCAAATGTAGCTAGGTGAGATCCTAGCTTGTCCTTACCAACAACTGAACCAGATATACTATGATTACCAGGTTGATGCCAGACAATATCATCTGCCATCGTTTCAAAGACACCAGGAAAGTCACCAGCAATTAAAGCTTGGTTATAAGCATTGAAAATTTCTAAGTTTGTTGACATATCTATTCTCCATTTCTTTTTTATGGTATAATTGTAACAGTTAAAATCAAAAAAACAAGTAGACACTTTTTCGATAGCTAGTATCAAAAGTAGTACTATTATTGATACTAAAAGATAAATTTTAAAAAAAATAGAAAGAAGATATTTTATGCCAAATAAAGTGAGTGAGTATGGTATTTGTCCATTTGCGACAACGCAAAGGGTTTTAACAGGGAAATGGGCACTGGTAATCATTTATCAGTTGAGTACGGGTACTAAACGATTTAAAGAATTGCAGAGATTATTGCCTGGGATTACTCAAACTATTTTGACCCGTCATCTCCGTCAATTAGAAAAGGATAAGATTGTTCAACGAAAGGTCTATGCCGAAGTTCCCCCACGAGTTGAGTACAGCTTAACCGAAATGGGGCAGGAATTCAGAGTTGTTTTAGATGCTGTCGAAAACTGGGGTCTGGATTATATTAAGTTGCTAAATGCTAATGAGATAGGCAATTGATAAGTTCCATAGAGGGAATGTATTTTTTATCGCATCCCTCAATTAAAAGACAGTAAGGCAAACCAGTAAATTTCCAGTCAATTTTCTTGAAACCCTTTCCTTCTTTTGATAGACTAATACATAGTTTAAAAAAAGGAGACTTATCATGAAAAAATTTGTTGCTGAATTAATCGGTACATTTATGCTTGTGTTCATCGGAACAGGAGCTGTTGTTTTTGGGAATGGTGTTGAAGGTCTTGGACACCTTGGAATTGCTTTTGCCTTTGGTTTGGCAATCGTAGTCGCAGCTTTCTCAGTCGGAACTGTTTCAGGTGCTCACTTGAACCCAGCTGTTTCGATCGCTATGTTTGTAAACAAGCGTTTGTCATCTTCAGAGCTTGTAAACTACATCCTTGGACAAGTAGTTGGAGCTTTCCTTGCGTCAGCTGCGGTATTCTTCCTCTTGTCTAACTCAGGCATGTCAACTGCTAGTCTTGGTGAAAATGCCTTGGCAAACGGTGTCACTGTCTTTGGTGGATTCTTGTTTGAAGTCATCGCAACCTTCTTGTTTGTCCTAGTTATCATGACTGTCACTTCAGAAAGCAAAGACAATGGCGCAATCGCTGGTTTGGTGATTGGTTTGTCATTGATGGCTATGATCCTTGTGGGATTGAATATCACTGGCCTTTCAGTAAACCCAGCTCGTAGCTTGGCACCAGCTGTCTTGGTAGGTGGTGCAGCCCTTCAACAAGTATGGATTTTCATCCTTGCCCCAATCGTTGGTGGCGTTCTTGCAGCTCTTGTTGCGAAAAACTTCCTTGGAACAGAAGAATAATTGAAACTCAAAAAGCCTTGCTCCTCAGTTTGAGGAACAGGGCTTTTTCGTATGATACTCTTCGAAAATCTCTTCAAACCACGTCAGCTTCACCTTGCCGTAGATATATGTAGCTGACTTCGTCAGTTCTATCTGCAACCTCAAAACAATGTTTTGAGCTGACTTCGTCAGTTCTATCTGCAACCTCAAAACAGTGTTTTGAGCTGACTTCGTCAGTTCTATCTACAACCTCAAAGCAGTTCTTTGAGCAACCTGAGGCTATCTTCCTAGTTTGCTCTTTGATTTTCATTGAGTATGAGTTTAACGGTTGTCAATTTTCTCTGGATAAAGGTCGTGTTGGAAGAGGCGTTGTTCTGCCAAGCCCTCATACTTAGTTCCAGGCTTACCATAGTTGTAGTAGGGATCGATTGAAATGCCACCACGCGGAGTGAATTTTCCCCAGACCTCTAAATAGCGAGGGTCTAGCAAGTTGACCAAGTCTTTCCCGATGGTGTTGATACAGTTTTCATGAAAATCTCCATGATTTCGGTAGCTAAAGAGGTAGAGTTTGAGGGATTTTGACTCGACGCAGAGCTCGTCAGGAATGTAGGAAATATAAATCGTCGCAAAATCTGGCTGAGCAGTGATTGGGCAAAGCGAGGTAAATTCAGGACAGTTGAATTTGATGAAATAGTCATTTTCCACATGACGATTGTCAAAAGATTCGAGGACTTCTGGTTGATAGTCAAAAATGTAGTTGGTTTCTTTATTGCCTAGTAGGCTTAGGTTTTTCATTTCTTCTTGTTGTGACATGATTTTTTCTTTCTAATTTAAACACCACGTTGGTTGTCGTAGAGGAGGGTATGGAGTTGAGGAAGGACGCGGACATTGCCCCAGCTATCGTCAGCAGCGACACGTTCCCAGAGTTCTTTGAGGCGGTCTAGTTGGTCTTGAACGATATTGTCTGTAGCCTTGGGCTCAGGGTTTCCTGCTGATAAGAAGAGAACATCTGGTTGGTAGCGTTCTTGAATGTCTTTGGCAAAGGCCAAATCGGCATCATCAAAGACAGGGATTTTAAAGGTGACTTTATCTGGATCCAGTTGGGAAACGATAAAGTCCAAGGTCTCAAAGTTGACTTCCATCTTGGATGAAGGAGGTTTTGGACTCAGAGTAACCTGGTCGATGTCTTTCAACCAATTTTGCCAGCGAGAGCCTTGAGTTTCAACAGCCAGAGTGACACCACGTTCCTTGAGTTTAGTGACCAATTCGGCCATGTTGGCTGCTAGGATAGCGGGATTTCCGCCAGATAGGGTAACGTAATCGTAGCTTCCTAGTTTATCCAAGGCAGCAATGACCTCGTCAGCTGTCATACGAGTGGGTTTTTCAGAACCATCCCAAGTAAAGGCAGAGTCGCACCAGTCGCAGTGGTAGTCGCAACCAGCAGTGCGGACAAACATGGTTTTCTGCCCGATAGCACGACCTTCACCTTGAAAGGTAGGGCCAAAAATTTCCAGAACTGGTAGTTTGAGGACACGTTCCCTAGTCATCTAACCACTCCCGTCTAAACTCTGCAAAGGCAGTCGGAGTTTCATAGAGGCGAACGTATTCCAAACGGAGACCGCGTTCGTCTGGCAACTCTTGACTCATGGTTTGGAAAATCCAGTAAACCATATTTTCAGCAGTTGTATTCATATAGGGCAGGGTCTCATTGAGATAACGATGGTCCAAGTGGGGCTCTAAGTAGTTCTTGTAGATAGCTTTGATATCTCCGAAATCGTAGGTCATGCCACGTTCATCTAAAAATCCACTGACAGCAATCTGCAGATGATAGGTGTGACCATGAAGTGATTTGCATTTTCCCTCATAGTGAAAGAGGTGGTGGGCAGCATCAAAGGTAAATTCTTTTGATACCAAGGTTCTGTGAGGATTGTAGACAAGAGACTCCCCAGTTTCCTGTTTGATTTCTTTAGGTGCGAAAAACATTAGCCCTCTCCTTTCTGTGAAAGATAAACATCTAAACCATGCTGACGTAGGTGGCAGGCTGGGCAATTTCCGCAGCCACTTCCGATAATCCCATTGTAGCAGGTCAAGGTCTTTTCACGAACATAGTCAAAGGCACCGAGTTGATCGGCTAACTCCCAAGTTTCAGCCTTGTCTAGCCACATGAGAGGTGTTTGGATAACAAAGTCGTAATCCATGGCAAGGTTGAGGGTAACATTGAGGGATTTGACAAAGACATCTCGGCAGTCAGGGTAGCCTGAAAAATCTGTCTCGCAAACACCAGTCACGATGTCTTTAATGCCTCGTTGCTTGGCAAGAACTGCCGCAAAGGAAAGAAAGAGGTGGTTGCGACCGTCAACAAAGGTATTGGGAACCTCTCCCTCTTTTTGCTCAATTTCCATATCAGAGGTCAGCGCATTTTCAGTGATTTGTCCCAGTAGAGACATATCTAAGATGTGATGACGAATGCCTTGTTCCTTAGCGATTTCTCTAGCAACTTGAATTTCGAGATGATGACGTTGGCCATAGGCAAAGGTGACAGCTTCGACTGTTTCATAGTGTTCTTTAGCCCAAAAGAGGCAGGTTGTGGAATCTTGACCGCCACTAAAGACGACCAAGGCTGATTGACGTTTCATAGTACTCCTTCCAAAATGGGAAATGTTCAGAGCACGCAAAAAGCTCCCTTTAGGGGAGCTAAAAAATACCAAGTAGAGGTTTTTTTTAGCGATGGCATGTCCCAAACATCGTAATATTCTACCTACAGTCTAGCATATTTTTTGAAAAATGGCAAAGGGCAAGAAAAAAAGAGACCAAATAAAGTACTTGGTCTCTCGTGTGATTAGCTCAATTCAGCAACGATGGCCTTGATTTGTTCTGCAGTGTGAACACCTGCAACCTGTTTCACAACTTGGCCGTCTTTTTTGAAGAGAAGGGTTGGGATAGACATGATACCAAATGCACGAGCTGTATTTGGATTTTCATCTACGTCCATTTTAACGATTTTCAAGACATCTTCTGAAAGTTCTTCAGATAATTTATCCAAGATTGGACCTTGCATACGACATGGACCACACCAAGTTGCCCAGAAGTCTACCAAGACCAAACCGTCTTTTGTTTCTTGTTCAAATGTTGCATCTGTAATTGCTTTTGCCATTGTATTTCTCCTTTTTTAGTTATATTGGCTTAAATCTTGTTTCATGAGATAGAAGAAGACATCTCCATAAGTCCCATGGTAGTCCAAATCATGACCATTGTAGGTTAATTTTTGAACTGGGTAGTAATCCGCGACGCCGATAAGGCAGGCTTGTTGAGAACGTTCAAAGTCTTGGTAAGACTCGAAAGTCATGGTTCTCTCTTGCTTGCTGGCGTCTAGGTAGGTAATTTCGATCATATAAAACTCCTTTATTCGATCTTGACTTTATTGTACTCCTTGAAAAGAGGAATGTCAAGAAAAATGATTGCGCACGCAACTTCTTTAAAAAATCTGATTAAGAAATGAAGTCAAGGCTCGTCTCCAGTCTTTCTTCGACAGCCTTTTGCAGGTAAGCTAGAGTTGTCTGTCCCTCGTCAGTCAGGCAGATAAAACTGGCCCGTCTATCCTGATCGCAACATCTGCGACTAAGCAAACCGCAGTTTTTCTCTTCTAATCTAGCCACCATTCGAGAAACAGCGCTTGGGCTGAGATGGAGTTTATCTGGTAGGTCAATTTGTCGTAGAGATTTTTCTTGGGCTAGATTCAGATAGTAGAGCAGGTAAAACTCTTTCAAATTCAGCCTTTGTTCACTCTGCTGGGCAATAGTTTCTTCCAACAAGGCTTCCATTTCTTTTTGACGGCGATTGTAGTCAAACCATTTTTCTAAGTAGGTCATTACTTTCTCCTTTCTTTTCAAAGTAAAAATCACAAAGTCATTACTGACTGTCTCTCTAACACAAGATGATTGCGCATGCAATTATTATACTACTTTTAACTAATCCTTGCAAGAAAGAAGAATTTCAATATTTCCTTGAAATTTTCTGAAAAAAGAGTAAACTGGTATGCAAGAAGTTTATTTCATGGAGTTTAGGATGAAATTATATGTTCAATTAATGATTCTCTTTGTGATTTCTCTAATCGGTGAGGGAATCTCCAGTTTCTTTCATCTGCCCATCCCAGGCAGTATTATCGGTTTGATTATTCTCTTTCTAGCCCTGCAGTTCAAGTGGCTGAGAACAAGGCACGTCAACATGGTCGGAAATTTCTTGCTGGCCAATATGACTATTCTCTTTTTGCCGCCAGCAGTGGGTATCATGGAAAAGTTCGATGTGATTGCTCCTTATCTCTTGCCCATTGTCTTGATTGTCTTTTTTGCGGCTGTCATCAACATTATCCTCATCGCCCTAGTGGTTCAGTTCATCAAGAGACGGTTTGAGGGAGATTATGAGAAAGGAGATGCCAAATGAGTGAATTTGTATCGAATCCTCTGTTTGGGATTGCATTATCTATCCTAGCTTATCTAGTGGGAATGCTGATTTACAGACGTTTTCCCCATCCTTTGACAACACCCTTGCTTTTGTCGGCTATTTTTATCATTATTTTCCTTAAGGCGACGGGTATTTCTTATCAAGATTACTACCAAGGTGGGGTTTATCTGAACAACTTGATTGTCCCATCGACCGTGGCTCTAGGGATTCCGCTTTATAAGAGTTTTCACTTGATGAAGCACCATGCTCGGAGTATTCTCTTTGGTAGTCTGTTAGCAGTAGTTGTCAATACTAGCTTCACTGCCATAGTAGCGAAAATATTTGGCATGGACTTTTTCCTAGCCATTTCTCTCTTTCCCAAGTCAGTGACAACTGCCATGGCAGTGGGAATTACAGAAAAATTGCAAGGTTTGACGACTGTGACCTTGGTCGTCGTAGTGGCCACTGGGATTTTGACCAGTGTTATCGGCCCCACCCTTTTGAAGTGGTTGAAGATTGATGATCCAGTGGCAGTTGGGCTTTCGCTTGGAGGAACAGGTCATGCAGTCGGAACGGGAACTGCCTTTCGATATGGATCGGTAGCAGGAGCCATGGGTGGCTTGGCTATAGGTGTCACTGGTATTCTCTACGTCTTTGTCAGCCCTATCGTAGCCAGTTTGATATTGAGTTAAAGAAAAACCCAGCTTTCTAGCTGGGCATTTTTTATTGCAAATTAACCTTGTTTTTCAAAATATAGTAGGTACCGAGATAGTAGATAGCCGATAAAAAGAGATCGCGCAGAATTTCTGTACCAATCATCATGTTAAAGTCATTTTCAATTCGGAAAAAGAGAGAAACATAACCAATGACGATGGCAATGACGATATAGGCTAGAATCCCCATAGCTGTTCGATACTCGTTAAAGAGTTGCCCGATTGAGATAGAGAGGTAAATGGATAAAATCCATGCGATCGAACTGATAAACAGTGATAGGGCATATAGCCAGCCGTAGCTGAGGTAAGGGGAAATGAAGTTATAGAGGACAGTGAAGTCTTTTTCTATTGGTGTTAAGAAGAAGATAATCAATACACTCAAGATAAAGACGATATAGCTTAAGATGGACCAGACAAGACCACCTAAAAGTTTTGCGATGATGATTTGGTGCTCAGAGACAGGTAAAGTCAGGGTCAAGTACCCTTGGCGGTCATAAACACTCCCCTTGAATCTTCGGATGATTAAAAAGATTGTTGCAATCCAAAGAGTGACGCTGAGTCCTCCAAAGACTAGTACTAAAAAGAAGATGAAATAAACAGCATTGTTAGAATTGTAACTCTGGCTAAGGCTACCAAGAAAAGCTCCAATCAAAACTGAAATTGCAAGCACAGCTCCGTAGAGCGCTAAATACCATTTATTGACATTCTTAAATTCGTAGCGAACTAAATTCCAAAACATAATAATCTCCTTTGCTTAGGCTTTAAATTCTTGGCGGAAGAGCTGGTCAATTGATTCACCTGACTCGTAACGAATATCATCAACATTTCCTTGGCGAACGACTTTTCCGTCTTTGAGGAAGATGATCTCATCCAAGATTGGTTCAATATCTGAAATCAAGTGGGTTGAAATCAGCACCGTAGAAGTTGGGGAATAGTTGTTGATGATGGTATTGAGGATATAATCACGAGCAGCTGGATCCACGCCTCCAATTGGTTCGTCCAGAACGTAGAGGCGGGCTTCACGGCTCATAACCAGGATTAGTTGGACCTTTTCCTTGTTTCCTTTTGATAATTTCTTTAAGCGACTATTTTCATCAATGCCAAGATCTGCAAGCAGATGTTGGGCGTGTTCAAGATTGAAATCCTGATAGAAGGTTTTAAAGTAAGTCAGGGCTTCTTTAACCTTCATTTGCTCATTGAGATAAGTTGTGTCTGGTAGATAAGAGACGATCGCCTTGGTAGCAGGACTTGGATCCTGTCCGTTAATGAGGACACGTCCTTTATCTGGCTGAAGGAGGCCATTGATCAGTTTGATCAAGGTTGTTTTTCCGGATCCATTTGGTCCAAGGAGCCCGACAATTTTTCCAGCTGAAATCTCTAGTGAGATATTGTCAAGTGCCGCAGTTGCTCCATATGATTTTGATACATTTTCAAGTGCTAGTAGTGTCATAGTCTTAAACTCCTTTGATATAGTCGCTTAATACATTTGGCAGTTCTTCTTTTTTGTAGCCAAATTGAAGCATGCAAGAGACGAATTGTTGCAGTTGCTCCTCGGAAAGTTGTTTGCGGGACTGAAGGATGAGGTCCAAATCCTCGGTGACAAAACGACCAGTTGTTCGCTTGCTATAAACGAATCCTTCACGTTCAAGGTCAGACAAGGCGCGCTGAATGGTATTGGGATTGACACCAGCCTCGCTCGCCAAATCTCTCACAGTAGGGAGCTGTTGGTTGGGTTCCAGTTCATGGGAAACAATCTGTAGTTTGATTTTTTCCATAATCTGTAAATAAATGGGTTTTGTATTATCAAATGACCAGGACATCATAGTCTCCTTTCTTTATCTTTGTTGTTCTAATCAAATAATACAATAAAACAAAAAACTTGTCAAGTAAAAATAAGAATTGTTTTGGGAATTGCTCAAAAAATGGTATAATGAAAAGAAAACGACAAGGAGGGAAATGCATGCGTTGTCCAAAATGTGGGGCTACCAAGTCTAGTGTTGTTGATAGTCGACAAGCCGAAGAAGGAAATACCATCCGTCGAAGACGTGAGTGCGACGAGTGTCAGCATCGTTTTACAACCTATGAAAGAGTAGAAGAAAGAATGCTGGTTGTCGTCAAAAAAGACGGTACGCGAGAGCAGTTTTCGAGAGATAAAATCTTTAATGGGATTATTCGCTCAGCCCAGAAACGTCCTGTGTCAAGTGATGAAATCAACATGGTGGTCAATCGTATCGAGCAAAAACTCCGTAGTCGCAGTGAGAATGAGATCCAAAGTGAATATATTGGTTCTTTAGTCATGGAAGAATTGGCGGAGCTTGATGAGATTACCTATGTTCGTTTTGCCAGTGTTTACCGTAGCTTTAAGGATGTGAGTGAGTTGGAGAGTCTGCTCCAGCAGATTACCCAGTCCTCAAAAAAGAAAAAGGAAAAATAAATGAAGCCAAATGACCGTTTTTCTTTTCTAAAGAATAATCGGGTGTCGCAAGATACCTCTTCTCTGGTGCAGTGCTACCTCCCGATTATCGGTCAGGAGGCACTGAGCCTCTATCTATATGCCATTACCTTTTGGGATGGAGGGAAAAAAGAGCATCTCTTTTCCCATATCCTCAACCACTTAAACTTCGGCATGCCGACCTTGCTCCAATCCTTTAAAATTTTATCTGCTTTGGATTTATTAACCCTTTATCAGAAGGGGGAGGTCTATGAATTACTGCTTCATTCTCCCCTCTCCAGTCAGGATTTTTTAAGTCATTCTGTCTATAGTAGATTATTAGAGAAAAAGATTGGGGATACAGCTGTTTCTGCTATGAAGCAGGCTCCAAGTGAGGGAGAAGCACTCTCGGTTTCTTTGAGTCAAGTCTTTCCAACCCTGACTGAAGAAATGATTCCAACCGAGTCTAAAAGCAAGTTAAAAAATGATTTTGACTTGGAACATTTTCAGCGCCTGATGGCTCGAGATGGTTTGCGTTTTAAAGACGAGCAGGCGGATGTTTTGGAATTGTTCGCCATGGCAGATGAAAAAAAATGGACCTGGTTTGAAACCTATCAATTAGCCAAGGCGACAGCTGTGGCTCAGGTTATTTCAGTCAAACGCATGCGTGAAAAAATAGCACAAAAACCAGCCACTTCTGACTTTAGCCCCAAAGAAATGACCATTATTAGGGAAGCTAAAAATAAAACTCCCCTAGAATTTTTAGCCGAAATCAAGCAAACACGTAAGGGAAACATCACCCAAAGTGAGCGAGAACTCCTTCACCAGATGGCATCTTTAGGCTTGTTGGATGAAGTCATCAATATCGTCTTACTTCTAACTTTTAACAAGGTTGATTCGGCCAATGTCAATGAAAAATATGCTATGAAAGTCGCAAACGACTATGCCTATCGCAAGATTCGGACAGCAGAAGAAGCTGTGCTTCGGATTCGAGAGCGTCAGCAAAAAGGGCAAGAAGAACAGAAAAACAAGG
>CAUVGG010000017.1:0-17794 GCA_963551305.1 uncultured Streptococcus sp. | reverse complement strand
TCAATGATATCATTCAAATGCTTGAAGTTGATGAATATTGGTCAAACTCTTACACGCGTTACACCAACAAAATCGGATTAGCAGCAGATAATCGCTATCTAGATGAAACAACAGATGTTGTCCTAAATTTCCCCTACAAAGATGGTATCTTAAAAGCTGGTATGACTAAAGATGATGTTTCAAGGGAAGATGCTGAAGAATCCTTTTTAAATGAGATAGTTGCTAGAGAGGAGATTGATGTCCTCCTTGATGAAAAGATTTTTAAAAATGCTAAGAAATATGACAAAAACGGCTCTTCTCCTGTATCAGAAATCAAGGATACGGATAACCTGATTATCAAGGGAAACAACCTGTTAGCACTCCACAGTTTGAAAAAACGATTTGCAGAGAAGGTGAAATTGATTTATATCGATCCACCGTATTATTTTACTAAAAAAAAGAAAGAAGATACATTTCCATATAATTCCAACTTTAAATTATCTACTTGGCTGACTTTTATGAAAAATCGATTGGAAATTGCCAAAGATTTATTGTCTGATGATGGAGCCATTTTTGTTCAGATAAGTGACGATGGCGTTGGAGAACTTCATGTTTTGTTAAAAGAAATTTTCAAGAAAGAGAATTTTATTAATAAGATCACCTTAAAAACAAAGTCTCCTTCAGGATTTGCTAGTGTTAACCCAGGTGTATTCGAAACAGCAGAGTATATTCTTTCTTTTGCAAAAGATAAAACAAAATGGAAGTATAACACTCAGTATGTGCGTTCTGACTATGATCCAAATTATAAATTTTACATTCTCAATAAAAACGAAGACCACTCAAATTGGGAAATCGAAAATATTGGTGACTATATTGCCAAAAAACAAGGTTTTAAAAATAAAAGAGAAGCGAAACAAAATCTTGGAGGAGTAATTTTTGATAATTTAGTAGCAGATTTTGCTTTAAAAAATGCGGAGTCTATTTACCGTGAGACTTCAATTAATGACAATGCAAGTAGCGTTTTGGTTGATTTGAGAAACAAGTCTAAATACGCCACAGAAACAATTTTTTTCCAATCTAGGGAAAATAATTATGATGTTTATGTAAAAAATGGTCAAGAACTAACCTTCTATTCTAAAAAAATAAGAGAGATTGATGGAGAACGTGTTCCTAGTATCCAACTGTCAAATATTTGGATGGATACTCCTTATGAAGGAATTGCTAAAGAAGGCGGAGTCACCTTGAAGGGCGGGAAAAAACCAGAAAAATTAATTCGTCGAATTATCGAATTAGCCACAGACAGGGGGGATTTGGTTCTTGATTATCATCTTGGTTCAGGAACAACTGCAGCGGTGGCTCATAAATTAAATAGACAGTATATAGGCTTTGAACAGTTGGACTATGGGGAAAATGATAGCATTGCTAGATTGGAAAGAGTTATTCAAGGTGAGAGTAGTGGAATTTCTAAAACAGTCAACTGGTCTGGCGGTGGTTCATTCATTTATGCTGAATTAATGGACAAAAATGCAACCTTTATTGATGCTGTTCTTAACTCTAAACATTCTGATGAATTAAAGGCTATCTTTGACGACATGAAAGCCACACTTGATTTTGATTTCAGAGTGGATTTACAAGAAGTTGACCAATCTATCTGGGATGAAGATTTTGAAATGCAGAAAAAAATTCTTGTGAAGATTATTGACAAAAACCAGCTCTATCACAACTACTCTGAAATTGATGATGAAACCATTAAATTGCAATTATCCCAATCAGATTATGATTTCAATAAGAGTTTTTATGGAGAGAAATGATGGTTAGAAAAGCAAAGAAAAAAGAACTGATCTTTGAACTCTTCGATGAATTGAAACAGCTGGATATGGATATTTTGAACGAACAGCATGGTTGGGAATTACCACAGTATATTGTAGAAAATCTCAAGCATGAACCACGTTCTTATCAAAGTGAAGCTATTCGCTATTTTCATTACACTCAAGCATCAGATACTTTCAAGTTTCGAAAACCAAGACAGCTGATGTTCAATATGGCAACTGGTTCGGGAAAGACTGATTTGATGGCTGGTTTAATCCTCTATCTTTATAAAGAAAAAGGGTATCAAAATTTTCTGTTTACAGTGAATACAAATGGTGTTCTGAGTAAGACCATTGATAATCTAACGGGTGCTCAATCTACGAAGTTTCTTTTCAATTCCAACTTAGAAATTGATGGGGAACATATCTTTATCAACCAGATTTCAGGAAGATTTCCAGATTTTCCTAATAAAAATGTAATTAATATTAAGTTTGTTTCAATTCAAACATTGACAAATGACCTCTTCACACAGGCAGAAAATATCATGTCATTAAAAGATTACCAGAAGACAAAAATGGTTATTCTGGCGGACGAAGCCCATCACTATTCTGCTTCTACGAAAAAGAAAAATAAAGCAGAATTGGAAAAAGTCTCATGGGAAAAAAGCCTACTTTCTCTTCTTCACGCACATGCTGATAATCTCTTGCTAGAATTTACCGCAACACTTGATTTTGACGATGAGACCATTTATCAAAAATATCGAGATAAGATTATTTACCGTTATACCTTGGATTCATACATCAAAGAGCGATATTCAAAAAATGTAAGACGCATTCAGACGGGAAATTCCAACGAAGATAACATGCTTAGTACCGTTCTTCTGAGTGAATATCGTCGCAAATTTGCTCTAGAAAAATTTGGGATTGAGATAAAACCAGTCATTCTTTTCAAATCACATAAAATTGATGCTTCCTATGAAGCAAATAAGCTATTCAATGAGATGATTGATAGTCTGACTGTGGAAAGTTTAAGATCGTTCCTTATTTCGCAACTGAGAAGTGTATCAGAAGAGCAAAGCCATACCCTACAGCTAGCTTATCAGTATTATCTCAAGAAGGATGACCTTTCAACTGTTGTTCAAGAAATTAAGCGTGGTTTTTCACCAGCTAGAATTCTAAATGCAAATGATTCAGATAGTGGCTCAAAAGGGTTGCTAGAAACAGGACAGTATCAAGCCCTCAATTCGCTTGAATCGCCCAATAATCTGTACCGTGTAGTCTTTGCCGTAGCAAAATTAACAGAAGGTTGGGATGTCCTCAATCTTTACGATATCGTTCGTATTAGCAACTTGGGAAAAATGAATGATAAAAGAGATGCTAAATCAACCAATTCCGAGGCTCAGTTGATCGGACGTGGGGCGCGATACAATCCTTTCTCCTTAAATCAAAAGATTTCTTACCAAAGACGATTTGATGAATCAGATGAAACAGCAAGTCTTTTGTTGGAAACACTACACTACCATACCCTTAATGAGCCACAATACATTAAGAATTTGATGGCATCACTTGACAAGATGAATCTTGCGACTGGGACTGATGAAAAAAATCCTCCAATTGAAATCAAACTGAAACCCTCTTTCAAGAAAACCCAAATCTTTAAAGCAGGTAAACTTTACTATAATGAAACTGAGGAAATTCCTGACAGTCACTATGTGAATTTACGTGCATATGGTATTGAAATTTCTAAGCTAGCCAATATAACCTATTTTAAATCCACCTATGAGACAACTTACCTTTCAGCTGAAGCAATAGAGTTAAAAACGTCCCAATTGAGGGGAGTTGATATTCGTTATTTTAAAAAATCAATTAGCCGCTCTAACTTTTTCCGATTTGAAAATCTGAAAAGATATCTTCCAAATCTCAAGTCCATTGAAGATTTTTGGGGCGAAAATTGGCTAGATTTGCAAAATCTTACACTCTCTGTCACAACAGAAAAAGAAACCATTGTAGAAGATTTTTCCGCTATGGAAAAGCTGAAAATTGTTGATAACTTTTTTAACCTACTGGCTGCCAAAATAAAGGCAGGTTATCGCAAAGCAAGAGGTACGAACCGCTTTATCGGATATCCAATTACAGAATATCTCGTTGATTATCGCAAACGAATACCTAATTATGATACAGCTAAACAGAGTGGCTCCTTCATCGAACAAAAAGTAGCTAATATTAGTTTTGAAAAATTTGACTTTTTTGCTTACCAATCAGCTATAATTAATAGAAATGAAGAAAATTTAGTTAATGCTATCGCCAATCATATTGATGAACTAAGAGAACTATACGGTGAGGTTTTCCTCATTCGGATGGACGAAAATATGCTAAAAGGAACGGACAAAGTTGAACGATTGAAATTGCACCAATTTGAAGAGAATCCACGGGAAATCAATTTTTCAGGGTTTCAACCAGACTTTATCCTACTTCTTCAAAATAAGGATTACTATCTTCAAATCTTCATTGAACCCAAAGGTGAACAATTGGCAGAAAAAGATAGATGGAAGGAGGAACTTCTTTCATACATCAACGACCATCAAGAAGATTTGATTTTCGAGGATGAAGTTGATGGAGTTATCATCAAAGGACTTAAATTCTATAATCAAGAAAATAGTAAACAAACACTCAATCAATTAGCACAGATAGTTCTTGAAAAACCACATTTTGGTGGAAATATTAGGCTGGACTTATTCTAAATATCAAAAAGACGATTTCCGCTTGGATAATCGCCTTTTTTGCTATTTTATCTTGTAGTTGGTATAAGCTAGTATATATTCCCTAGAAAGTATGCTCTATCCCTTGTACCAAAACTGTAGTCCCCATTAATCGGTGTGTAGCTGTCATAGTCTTTCAGTTGAATGGAAGTTTTATCTGCACTATCAAAAATCGTTCTTTCTGTTCTTTTGATTCCCTCTGAGGTTGAGACTGATCCAGCCTAGCATAGCAATAATACTTTATTTCTGTAAAGGATAAATAACTTAGTTACTAATACAGTGGCCCCTTACTCAAGGATACCAAGAGAGAGCAAAAAAGCCTAGATCAACTAGACTTTCTTTGTTTATTCTACTGTTACTGACTTAGCAAGGTTACGTGGTTTGTCCACATCAAGGCCACGGTGAAGTGTTGCAAAGTAAGCGACCAATTGCGTTGGTACGACCATTGAGATTGGTGAGAGGTAAGGGTGAACGGTCGTAAGGACGATATCGTCTGTCTCTTTAGCAACATTTTCTTCTGCGATAGTGAGAACCTTAGCACCACGTGCTGCAACCTCTTGGATATTTCCACGAGTATGGTTGGCAAGGACTGGATCTGACAAGAGGGCCAAAACAGGAGTTCCCTCTTCAATCAAGGCAATGGTTCCATGCTTGAGTTCTCCTGCCGCAAAGCCTTCACACTGGATGTAAGAAATCTCTTTGAGTTTGAGACTTGCTTCCATGGCTACGTAGTAGTTTTGACCACGTCCGATGTAAAAGGCGTTGCGAGTTGTTTCAAGAAGCTCACGAACCTTGGCATCAATGGTTTCTTTCTCAGAAAGAGTTGATTCGATAGACTGAGCTACGATTGACAACTCATGAACCAGGTCAAAGACTTGGGCTTTGGCATTGCCATTTGCTTCTCCGACAGCTTTTGCAAGGAAGGCAAGAGCTGCGATTTGTGCTGTGTAGGCCTTGGTTGATGCCACGGCAATTTCAGGACCCGCGTGAAGAAGCATAGTATGGTTGGCTTCACGAGAAAGAGTTGAACCTGGCACGTTTGTCACTGTCAAGCTTGGAATGCCCATTTCATTAGCTTTAACCAAAACTTGACGGCTGTCAGCTGTTTCACCAGACTGGCTGATAAAGATAAAGAGTGGTTTCTTGCTGAGAAGTGGCATCCCATAGCCCCACTCAGATGAGATACCAAGTTCAACTGGTGTATCTGTCAATTCTTCTAGCATCTTTTTAGAAGCAAATCCTGCGTGGTAAGATGTCCCAGCTGCAAGGATGTAGATACGGTCTGCCTCTTGAACAGCCTTGATGATAGACGGGTCTACGACTACTTGACCAGCCTCATCTGTGTAAGCTTGGATCAACTTACGCATAACTGTCGGTTGCTCATCGATTTCCTTGAGCATGTAGTAAGGATAAGTCCCCTTACCGATATCAGACAAGTCTAGCTCCGCAGTGTAGCTGGCGCGTTCACGACGATTGCCATCATAGTCTTGCACTTCGAAGCTATCCGCCTTGACGATTACCAACTCTTGGTCATGGATTTCCATGTATTGGTTGGTTTCACGAATCATAGCCATGGCATCTGAGCAGACCATGTTATAGCCATCTCCAAGACCAATCAAAAGTGGTGATTTATTCTTTGCGACATAGATGACATCTGGATCTTCAGAGTCAATCAAGGCAAAGGCATAAGAACCACGGATGATGTGAAGAGCTTTTTTGAAGGCTTCAAGAACTGACAAGCCATCTTCTTCAACAAATTTCCCAATCAAGTGAACAGCAATTTCCGTATCTGTTTGCCCCTTGAAGTGGTGACCTGCAAGGTATTCTTCCTTGATTTCAAGGTAGTTCTCAATCACCCCATTGTGCACCAAGACAAAACGTCCAGTCTCAGAGCGGTGTGGGTGAGCATTGTCCTCCGTTGGTTTTCCGTGAGTCGCCCAACGCGTATGTCCGATACCAGTTGTACCCTCAACACCAGCTGTCTTTGCAGATAATTCTGCGATACGACCGACAGCCTTGACTAAATGATTTTCAGCACCACCTAGGACAAAAATCCCCGCAGAATCATAACCACGGTATTCGAGCTTTTCAAGCCCTTGAATCAAAATATCAGTTGCATTTGTGTTTCCAACAACACCAACAATTCCACACATAGTATATACGACACAGACCAGCTGTGCTTTCTCCTTAAATTGGTATAGTCTGATTTCCCTTTTACAGAATCAGCAAAAACAGTATATACTTGTTTTTCTCACTTGTCAAGGATAAAAATTGGTATAGTTTTTCTATCTGGTATTTTATCAAGATTTCACTTGATACCTGACAAGTCAGCATCAATTACTTATAATAAAAAGAGGAGGTATTTGCCATGTGGTTTTTCTTCGCACTTTTATCAGCTGTCTTTGCAGCCTTAACGTCAATTTTAGCCAAGATTGGGATTGAGGGAGTTCCATCCAATCTAGCAACTGCTATTCGTACGGTCGTCGTCATTCTTATGGCCTGGGCCATGGTTTTCTTGACCAATAGTCAGACCGAAATTGTCAACATCAGTAGAAAAAGTTGGCTCTTTCTCATCTTATCTGGTTTAGCCACTGGCGCTTCTTGGCTCTGCTACTACAAGGCACTACAGATGGGCAATGCGACTGAGGTATCTGCTGTCGATAAATTCAGTCTCGTCATTACCCTTGTTCTAGCCTTTTTCTTTCTACAGGATATCCTGACGTTTAAAACAATTATTGGCTGTATCCTGATTACGATCGGAACCTTGGTGATGATATTGTAATAAAAAGTGAGATGAACACCATCTCACTCTTTTTATTCTTAAAATCCATTATTTTCACTGAGCTCTTTGAACCAGTGACCTGATTTCTTCAGGCGACGTTCCTGCGTTTCCAAATCAAGCTCAACCAAACCATAGCGGTTCTTGTAGCTATTGAGCCATGACCAGCAATCGATAAAGGTCCAAATTAAGTAACCTTTACAGTTAGCACCGTCTTCAATGGCGCGATGAAGCTCAGCAAGATGCCCTTTGACAAAGTCGATACGATAGTCGTCCTGAATCATGCCATTCTCACGGAATTTATCTTCGCCTTCAACACCCATGCCGTTTTCGGTCAACATCCACTCGATATTGCCATAGTTTTCCTTGATATTTTGAGCGATATGGTAAATCCCTTGCTCATAAATTTCCCAACCACGGTGTGGATTAATTTTACGGCCTGGCATGACATAAGGCTCATAGAAATGTTCAGGCAAGAGCGGACTGTCTGGATGCTTGGCAAAACGAGGTGCCATAACACGCAAAGGTTGGTAATAGTTAACTCCAAGGAAGTCCACTGTATGCTCGCGAATGAGTTCTAACTCTTCAACAGTGTACTCCGGCAGCAAATCATGCTCAGACAAAATTTCTACCAACTCCTGTGGATAAGTCCCCAAAACAGATGGATCTAGGAAAGATTGAGCTTGGAAGAGGTCCGCAATGCGAGCAGCCTTGACATCCGCAGGATGCTGACTACGTGGATAGGCTGGTGTCAAGTTTAAGACAATCCCAATCTTAGAATCAGGCAAAATCTCATGACAGGCCTTAACCGCAAGACTACTAGCCAATTGTGTGTGATAGGCAACCTTAACCGCTGCTTGGGCATCTACCTTATGTGGATAATGAGCATCGTAAAAATAGCCAAATTCTACAGGAACGATAGGCTCATTAAAGGTAATCCATTGGTCCACCAAGTCACCGTAAGTCTCAAAACAAAAACGAGCATAGTCTTCATAAGCCTTGATAGTGGTCTTATTTTCCCAGCCATCCCCATCTTCTTGGAGGACAAAAGGCAGGTCAAAGTGATAGAGATTGACTAAAAGACGAATCCCCTTGGCCTTAATAGCTTCAAAAACCTGACGGTAGAAAACCACCCCTTGCGGATTGACCTCTCCACGCCCCTGTGGGAAAATACGAGACCACTGGATAGAAGTTCGGAAGGCTGTATGCCCAGTCTCTACCAAAAGCTCAATGTCCTTTTCCCAGTTTTCATAGAAAGTCGATGTTTTATCAGGTCCAATTCCATTGTAGTAGCGATTGGGTTCCACCTGATACCAATAATCCCAGAGATTATCTCCTTTACCATCACCAAGCACTCGTCCTTCTGTCTGTGGTCCAGAAGTAGAGGAACCCCAAACAAAATCCTTTGGAAATTTTAACATTATTATACCTCTTAACTTGATTATGTATTTATTCACTCCAATTATACAGAAAAAACAAGGTAAAAACTAGTTACATTTTTGCCTTGTTTTTCTTCTGATTATAGTTTTTATTTCTTGCTTAGGATTTCAAGGGTTTCGAGCAAGTTGTCTGCGTGAACTTCAATTGTGTCACCAGTTGCCTTGATCTTAACTTCTACGATACCATCAGCTGCTTTCTTCCCAACAGTGATGCGGATTGGAAGACCAATCAAGTCGCTATCGCTAAACTTCACTCCGACACGTTCGTTACGGTCATCTGTCAAGACTTCGTAACCAGCTTCCATCAAGCTTGCTTCAAGTTTTTCTGTTAAGGCTTGCGCTTCTTCATCTTTGACATTGACAGTGATCAAATGCACATCAAATGGTGCCAATTCTTTAGGGAAGTTAACTCCCCAAGCGTAACGGTATTCACCTTTTGGCGTTTTGTTAACAAAGAGGCGAGCGTGTTGCTCTATAACGGCTGAGAGGAGGCGGCTAACACCGATACCATAACAGCCCATGATGATTGGCACAGCACGGCCATTCTCGTTCAAAACATCTGCACCCATGCTTGCTGAGTAGCGACTTCCGAGTTTAAAGATGTGACCGATCTCGATACCACGCGCAAAGTTTAGGACACCTTGTCCGTCTGGAGAAATTTCACCCTCACGAACTTCGCGGATGTCCACATATTCTGCAGTGAAATCACGACCTGGGTTCACACCCGTCAAGTGGTAGCCATCTTCGTTAGCCCCTACAACAGCGTTGCGAACATCTTGCACCTTACGGTCTGCAATGATTTTCACATTTTCTGGTAAAGCAACTGGGCCAAGCGAACCAAAGCCTGCTGGGACGGCACTTGCGACTTCTTCCTCGCTAGCCACATCAAAGAAATCTGCTCCCAAATGGTTCTTCAACTTGACTTCGTTGAGTTGGTCATTTCCAACTAGAAGGGCTGCAACAAGCTCACCATCTGCCATGTAGAAGAGGGTTTTAATCGTTTGCTCTTCTGGCACGTTAAGAAAGGCTGCAACTTCATCGATGGATTTAACACCTGGAGTTTCCATTCGAGTCACTTCTTCTTCCGCAACGACACGGTTGCTTGGTTTGTACTCGTTTGTTGCCATTTCTAAGTTAGCTGCATAGCTAGACTCACTTGAGTAGGCAATGGTGTCTTCACCAGAAACCATCCATTTGAGCAATTCTGCCTTGATTTCTTCTTGTACTTCTGCAGGAATTTCATCAAATGAGGCAACTGACTTGTCCAAGACAACCCAGCGGTCAAGGTCTGTACGAGCAGGAGTGATGGCCATAAATTCTTGGCTATCCTTACCACCCATGGCACCACCGTCACCGATGATAGCCTTGAAATCCAAACCACTACGAGTGAAAATTCGTTCGTAGGCCGCCTTGTACTCGTCATAAGTCACATCCAAACTATCGTAATTAGCATGGAAACTATAGCCGTCTTTCATGATAAATTCACGCGTACGGAGAAGTCCGTTACGTGGACGTTTTTCATCACGGTACTTAGGCTGAATTTGGTAAAGGTTAAGTGGCAATTGCTTGTAAGACTTGACAGAGTCACGAACAATGGCTGTGAAGGTTTCTTCGTGTGTTGGACCTAGGATAAAGTCCGACTTTTCACGGTTTTTCAGTTTATAAAGGTCTTCACCATAGGTTTCATAACGACCTGATTCACGCCAAAGATCGGCACTGAGAAGGGCTGGAGCCAACATCTCCACCGCACCAATCTTATCAAACTCTTGGCGCATGATGTTCTTAGCCTTTTCAATCACACGGTTAGCAAGTGGTAGGTAAGAATAAACACCGGCAGAAACTTGACGAACATAGCCAGCACGCAACATAAGGGCATGGCTGATAACTTGAGCATCACTTGGCATTTCGCGAAGCGTTGGGATTAGCATTTTACTTTGTTTCATAATATTCCTCGATTATCTAAAAGAAGAGTCGCATAATGTCATTCCAGGTCACAGCTAGCATCAAGGCAACCATGATAACTACACCAGCCATGGTGACATAGGTTTCAATTTCTTGTTTAAGGGGTTTCCGGCGGATAGCCTCTAGGATATTGAGCACAATCTTTCCACCATCCAAAGCTGGGATAGGGATCAAGTTAAAAATCCCGATATTGATGGAAATCATAGCTAAGAAGTAAAGGACATTCTCAATTCCATTTTTAGCAGCATCGCTACTTGCCTTAAAAATAGCAACGGGACCACCGAGTTTGTTCAAATCTGGATGGAAAATCAAGTTTTTCAGAGCCGAAAGGATACGGAGCCCTGAGTCAGCAGCAGTTGTAAATCCACCAACAAACATGGATAGAAAGTCTGACTTGACTCCCGGTTGAACCCCGAGAATGTAACGCCCTTGATTCTCTTCTGGAGTCACCGTGACTTGTTTTTCGCTACCATTTTCAGAAATGGTCACATCTAAGGTCGGGGCGGTCTTGTCCTTGGTATCTGCTTCCACAGCCTGGGTCAAGTCTTGCCAATTCTTAACCTCATGCGAGCCGACCTTGGTAATTTGAGCTGTCTCAGCTACACCTACCTTAGCCAAAGCTCCCTCTGGCATGACATGAAAGAGATTGGTCTGAGTATCTCTAACACCGCCTTGCAAAAAGATCAGGATCCAAAAAACAACAACACCTAAGATAAAGTTATTCATAGGACCTGCAAAGTTGGTGATGAGCTTACCCCAGATAGAAGCATTTTGATACTGTACATCCAGAGGAGCGATGCGTACTTCGGTTCCGTCTTCTTCAACAACCGTCGCATCATGATCCACTGCAAAAGTCTTTTCTTCTTCCAAGACCAAACCCTTGATAAAGAGCTTGTCTTCAAAGTCAAACTGGGTTACCTGCATAGGGAGAGCTGTTTGATCCAGTTTCTTCCCAGATAGGTTGATCCGTTTGACCTTGCCATCGTCGGCAAGTGTTAAACTGACTGGAGTTCCTGTCTTGATCTCTGTCGCATCATCACCCCAGCCTGCCATACGAACATAGCCTCCTAGAGGAAGGATCCGAATGGTATAAGCAGTGCCATCCTTACCGATATGGGAAAAAATCTTGGGCCCCATACCAATGGCAAATTCACGAACTAGAATGCCTGATTTCTTGGCAAAATAAAAATGTCCAAACTCATGCACCACCACTATAATCCCAAAAACCAGGATAAAGGTTAGCAATCCAATCATTCAATATTCCTTTCTTTAAAACAGGCCAAATAAGTGCATCATTGGAAACACAATCAGCATGCTGTCAAAGCGATCCAACACACCGCCATGTCCAGGGATAAATTTTCCAGAATCTTTGACACCAAAATGGCGTTTCATGGCACTCTCAATCAAGTCACCAAACTGGCCTGCCACACTGAAGAAGGCGGCAAAAAGACTCATCCTATAAATTCCATAGGGAAGAGCAACTGTACTGTCCACTAGCATGAAGAGTACTGTTATCAGTACCGCACCTAGAATACCCCCAACAAAGCCCTCAATACTCTTATTAGGAGAAACTCTCGGGGCTAACTTATGCTTGCCAAAATTCACCCCCGTCAGATAAGCTGCACTATCTGTCGCCCAAACGATAAAGAGAGCCAGGAGAACCTTATCAAATCCAGCTATACGAGCATCTAGTAAGGCATTGAAGCCAAAACCAACATAGAAACTCACAGCAATCGGAAAGGCAGCATCTTCAATCGTATAGTTTTTACTGAAAACGGTTGTCCCTAACATTATTGTAATCAAAACACTGTAGGCAACTACATTGCCATCAACCGGCAAAAAAGTTAGGTAATTTTCTAAGGGGATTGTGAGGGCAAAGGTTGCAAGGAGAGTCAAGGTGCCCTCAATGGTCATAGTCTTTAGTCCCTTCATGTGCAGGAGCTCATGGACGCCTAGCATTGCTAACAAGCCAATCCCTATCTGCAACAGGAGCCCGCCAACAAACAAGACGGGAAGGAAGATAAGCAGAGCCAGTCCAGCAAATAGTGTTCTCTCTTGTAAATCCTTGGTCATATTTTCTCCTAAACTCCTCCAAATCGGCGATGACGACGATTATAGGCAAGAATTGCTTCCTGTAAAGCTTCCTCGTCAAAATCAGGCCACAAGGTATCCGTAAAATAGAGCTCACTATACGCCCCCTGCCATGGAAGGAAATTGCTCAAGCGTAATTCTCCACTGGTACGAATAATCAAATCTGGATCTCGCACATCCTTAGGCAAATGTTGGGTGAAGAGATAGTTGCCAATCAATTCCTCTGTGATATCACCTGGATTGATTTTCGCATCTAATACATCCTGAGAAATCAGCTTAACAGCCTGTGTAATTTCAGCACGACCACCATAATTGAGCGCAAAATTGAGAATCAAGCCCGTATTGTTCTGGGTCAACTCCTCTGCTTTTTTCAAAGCTTCAAAAGTCGGCTTAGGCAAACGGTCTGTCTCCCCAATCATCTGAATCTTAACGTTATTTGCGTGCAATTCAGGGACGTAGTTATCATAAAACTCGACTGGCAAGTTCATGATAAACTTGACTTCTTGATCTGGACGCGTCCAATTTTCCGTTGAAAAGGCATAAACCGTGATGACCTTAACTCCCATCTTGTTAGCTGCCTTGGTCACTTTTTGGAGGGCTTCCATTCCCGCCTTATGACCAAAAACCCGTGGTTGCATCCGTTTTTTAGCCCAACGGCCATTCCCATCCATGATGATGCCAATATGAGCAGGAACCTGTGTTGGAACCTCGACTTCTACAGCTTTATCTTTCTTAAAAAATCCAAACATGTTCTTATTCCTATTCAAAAATCTATCGTTTCATTATACCATATTTCCCTATTTTCTTCTATTGCTAAGTTATTAGCTCTCCGTAAAGACAAAAAATAAGCCGCCTGATTGGGCGACTTAGTTTTATAGGGAGATTATTATGAAAAAGTTTTAGGAGTTTAAGTTAAGTTCCTCTTAACTTATGAACCTAGTATACCGTCCCTAACTTAAATTTTTCTTAAGTTTTTTTGAAAAAGTGAGATTTTTCCATTTTTCTTGCCAATTTTTCTTGGACAAGCGTTCTTGATAGTGCTTCATTCGGTCCTCATTCTCTAAAAAATGAGGAGTTGGGGATACCTGAAAGTTCAAAATATCCTCTAGACCATAAGGCGCAAAGAACTCCAAAGTTGCGTCAGCATGCAAGCGGAGTCCTATCGCCGTACATCGTTCTGGATACTTACTCATGGCATCACGAGAACTGGTATAGGGCGCAGTGTGAGGACTGTGCAGATGCATATAGACCTGATTTTTCAACTCCCACTGGTACTGAGGAAAATCCTCTCTCAGCTTGTTCTCTAGGGATACTGTTTCCTCATAAGAAACATCTGGATCAAAGAAAATCACATCCACATCTGTTTCACGGTCAAAAGGCGATTTGTCTGACAAGAGATTCCAGATGAAATTCCTGACAGAACCTGCCGCCAACCAAGAGTCTTTCAAACCAAGGTCACGAATGATGGTCAGAATAGTCATCATATCCGGATTTTCTCTGAAAGCATCTAGAATATCTTGCTCATTTTTCACTGTATTCATACCCCAAATGTTCATAAGCCTTGGCTGTCGCGACCCGTCCAGAACGAGTTCGCATGATGAAACCTTTCTGGATGAGGTAAGGTTCGTACATATCTTCGACCGTCTCACGCTCCTCGGCAATATTAACCGAAAGGGTTCCCAGCCCAACTGGACCACCACCGTACATCTCAATCATGGTATGAAGGATTTTTTGATCCACATAGTCCAATCCTTCATGGTCAACATCTAGCATGGTTAATGCCTTATCGGTAATGACATCATCAATTAAGCCATTCCCCATTATCTGTGCAAAGTCGCGCACGCGCTTGAGGAGGCGATTAGCGATACGGGGAGTTCCTCGACTACGCAAGGCCAGCTCAGCAGCTGCCTCATGGGTGATTTCCATCTCAAAAATATCTGCCGTCCGCTCAACAATCTCTGTCAAGTCAGCATGGGCATAGTATTCCATATGACCTGTAATCCCAAAACGTGCCCGTAGAGGATTTGAAAGCATCCCCGCCCTTGTCGTCGCACCAATCAAGGTAAAAGGTGGCAAGTCCAAATGAACACTGCGACTGCCTTCTCCAGCCCCAATCATAATGTCAATGTAGAAGTCCTCCATGGCACTGTAAAGCACCTCTTCCACCGACATGGGCAGGCGATGAATCTCGTCAATAAAGAGAACGTCTCCAGGCTCCAAATCATTCAAAATAGCTACCAAGTCACCCGCTTTTTCAATGACAGGACCAGACGTTTGCTTGAGATTGACACCTAATTCGTTAGCAATAACAAAGGCCATGGTCGTTTTCCCCAAACCTGGAGGCCCAAATAAGAGTACATGATCCAGTGCTTCATCCCGCATTTTGGCAGCTTCGATAAAGATTTGTAGCTGGTCCTTGACCTTGTCCTGCCCAATATATTCACGTAAAAACTGAGGACGGAGGGTACGTTCTACCAACTCCTCATCCCCCATGATTTCATTATCTAAAATTCTACTCATGGCTCTATTATATCAAAAATCCAGCCTACAAACAAAAAAGCCACCTGATTGGGTGACTTCTTTAGGGAGATTATTATGAAAAAGAAAAGTTTAGGATTTCATTAAATAAAGGGTACTCAATGAAAATCGAAATCAGACTAGGCAGATAGACGCAAGCATAACTATAGTTAGCTAAGTCGACTCTAACGAAGGTTGATGAGATTTTCGAAGAGTATTAGGAGGTCTTTATTTAATGATTATATAATACACAAGGAGACTTAAAATTCCCTTAATTTTTAAATCCATTACTAACAATTTTCTTGAACAGCTGTTTGACCTGCAATACGTCCAAAAGTAAAGATATCCGTAAGCGAATTTCCTCCTAGACGGTTACCTGCATGGAGTCCACCTGCGACTTCTCCGGCAGCATACAAACCAGGAATAATCTGACCTTTTTCGTTCAAAACGTGTGTTGAAGTATCAATCTTGAGTCCACCCATTGTATGGTGAACGGCCGGTTTTCTCGGTGTTGCGTAAAATGGCGCAACCTCACACTTGAGATCAAAACTACCTTTATTAAATTCAGGATCAAAACCTGCATCTACATAAGAATTGTAATTCTTAATCGTTTCCACTAGAACTTGTGGATCCATACCAATCTGAACCGCCAACTCTTCTATCGTATCTGCACGATAGAGAGTTCCTGCCTTGACTTGGGCATCGATTTTTTCTTGGCTAGTGTTGTAGGCAGTTTCCTTGATGCGGTCATCCGCAATCAAGTAGAACAAGTCACCATTATCAATCGCTGCTTGAGACAGCTTGTCCCTGCTACCGTACTCATCTACAAATCGCTTACCTTGAGTATTTACCATGATGAAGTTAGCTGGAGGAACTTGAAGTCCTGAGAAGAGAGCTCCTGTCACTGGATCGGATACTGGCATCATTTGACTAAAGCCCATACCCACCAAATCTGCACCTACACTTTGACCTAAAAGAATACCATCCCCTGTTACAGCTGGTGTATTAGATGTGGCAATATCATCTGCAATTTCAGTCCAGTAGGTATTGTATTTTTGTAGCATCTTGGTATTGGCACCAAATCCTCCAGAAGCTAGAACAACAGCATCTGCATTGACAATGATGGTTTGACCGTTTCGACCTTCTGCTCTGACACCCTTGACAGCCCCGTCTTTTACAAGCAATTCTTTAACTGGAGAGTCAGTCAAGATCTTACCACCATGCTCTAGAACATATTTTTGTAGGACAGATATAAAGGCATACCCCATTGGTTGAACCGGCTTATGGCCACGACGCCAAAGGGCTCCAACTGGCATTGTCACTTCGCTACGAACAAATTCAACACCAATGTCTTCCAACCAACGAACAGACTCTAGGGCCCGTTCGGTTAAAACAGATACTAAATCGTATTGGCCATGAATTTCATTTCCTTGTAAATCTTTTCGTTTCCCACCGATATAGGTTTGGATACGGTAAAGTAATGTAGAGTCAAACAAATAGCTTGGATTCTGCAAATACTGCTCAACCTCAACTTTCAAGGCTCTAAAGTCCTCTAGATATTCTGGGTCAATCGTTGATTCATCTATCGCAATCAATTCTTGAAGCGTATGTGCCTCACCTGGATGAGCTGCGAAGGTTCCTTGCCATGCTGGATCTGGTGCATTCATTGGACCACCTGCACGAACAGTATTTCCTCCAACTGCAGGAAATTTCTCAACAACAATTGGCTTCTTACCAGCTTGTAAGACTGCAGCGGCCGCAGCTAATCCAGCTCCTCCGCCTCCGACGATGACAACGTCTGCCTGATAGGTTTTATCTTCTTTATCTAGGGCAGATGGCGCTTTTGAACGCTTGCGTAAAACATCTGGATTTGCACCAGCTTGTTTGACCGCACGCGCAACTCCGTCCAAGACACCATTTGAAGTCACAGAAGCTCCTGACACCGCATCAACGTTTAAGGTTTGTCCCTCAATGATTTCTGCTGGGATACGAGTAAAGACAACATCTGCGATTCCTGAAGATTCTCCAGAAGAATCGATTTCAATTTTTTCAATACGGTCCTCAGAAACCGTTACATCCATTGGTAATTTACCATTATGGCCTTCAGTTGTAACATGATAAGTCCCCGGTTCAAATCGAACTTCTTCAGGAAGATTTAGTTGGTTTGCAACGGATACAAAGCGAAGGAAGCGATAAAAACAACTATCTAGGAAATCTACAGTTCGCTCCTCAATTAAATTTCCATTGTCATCAAACGCTCGATGAGCTCGACCAAGTAAAAACTCACTGCCTGGCATAACTGTTGCATTTACTCCAGGAGCATCAAGAATCTGACGAAGATGAAGTTGGGCACGTGAAGAACCTTGAATATCATAGGAAGCTCCTACAATCATTGTCGGCTTTCTGTCTAGTGGATGAATGTTAAAAGACAACCACTCGAGCAAGCTATTCAAACTTGAT
>CAUVGG010000016.1:0-18411 GCA_963551305.1 uncultured Streptococcus sp. | reverse complement strand
ATGACATTTTATCAAGCGGCGACAAGGAAGCCTGTCTTTTCCTGTAAGTATATAGACGGTGAAGAAGAATATACCTGTGATTCAGTTTTGTCGGACATTGTGGACTTGTGGACGACAGAACTTGTAGGAATGAGTAGAGAAGAAATCGAAAGCTATAAAACTTGATAATGTATGATGCTTGTAAGATGATCATTCAACTTTAATGGTATCTTTTCAATGTGAAAGGAAATTGGTCAGTAGGTTGAAAGATTTATCGTAAGAAACCGAAGAATGCTTGGCATAAGAGAGGATAGATAATGAGTCAGTTAAGAGAAAAGTCTTTAGTTAGGCTCAAAGAAGACATAACAAGTAGTTTTCCATTTGACAAGGATCTTCCTATGATATTCTTGGGAGGAATTGCCAATATGGCTGGACACTGAATCTTCACAGGAAAATCGGGGGAAGTGTTATTTTGGATATCATATTTCACATTTTAGAGAACTAGGTGAAGATGAGGTATAGGACTTTCGCAGTAGGATGATATCTTCTAATCATTGCAAGTGTTGTTATTTTATCGTACGCGTGTGTGGAAGACATTTTTATGAAATCATTTGAACATTTTGATTAATGTTAATAAATTTTTAGTAAATGATAATGATTTGGAGAGTGAACAATGAATTTTGATGAGAGTTTACAGCAATACACTTATGAGCATGAAGGAGTGACCTTTGTTTGGGACGAAGAGCCTGATTGTGACTTTATAGATAAAGTTGAACTGTTATCAAAAAATTATCAGGAAAATCTCAATAGAATTATCAACTTCATGCTAGCTGATCTTAAGGAAATGTATGGAGAAGTCAGCGAGGAAGATGTGAAGAACAAGCTGGGGAAACCTATCATTGACTACAATCAAGGAACAGTTAGTTATTGTGAGCAAACCTTCGATGACTGGCACCTATTTGAGTTTGAATTTTTGGATGATCAATTTGAAACATTGGAATGTTTTTCTGTTAATGGGTAAAGGAGAGATTTATGGAATTCCCCAATGCATTGATTTTCTTTGTAGAAAACGTATACAAGAAAGGCTTTTCAAAATGCGTGCTTTATGTTATAATATTCACAAATAAAAGTTTAGGAGTTTTTTATGGTCTCTTCAGAATTTATCTCAAAGATTGAATTTGCTTGTAAGAAGAAAGAAAGTCTTTATAGCCAAAGCAAGTTTAAGTATGCGATTCGTTCCATGTTTGCAGGTGCCTTTTTAACATTTAGTACAGCTGCGGGTGCAGTTGGAGCTGACTTGATTAATAAGATCGCTCCAGGTAGTGGTCGCTTCCTTTTCCCATTCGTTTTTGCTTGGGGATTGGCCTACATTGTTTTCTTGAATGCTGAGCTAGTAACTTCAAATATGATGTTCTTGACAGCTGGTAGTTTTTTGAAGAAAATCTCTTGGAGAAAAACAGCTGAGATTTTACTATACTGTACCTTGTTCAACCTTATCGGAGCTTTGATAGCAGGTTGGGGCTTTGCCCACTCGGCAGCCTATGCAAATCTAACACATGATAGCTTCATTTCAGGAGTTGTAGAGATGAAGTTAGGTCGTTCCAATGAGCTAGTCTTGCTTGAAGGTATTTTAGCCAATATCTTTGTAAACATTGCCATTCTTTCATTTGTTTTGGTGAAAGACGGTGGCGCCAAACTTTGGCTTGTCTTATCAGCAATTTACATGTTTGTATTCTTAACAAACGAACACATTGCTGCGAACTTTGCTTCTTTTGCGATTGTTAAGTTCAGTGTTGCAGCAGATTCAATTGCTAACTTTGACATACCTAATATTCTTCGTCACTGGGGTGTAACCTTTGTCGGGAACTTTATCGGAGGAGGTCTCTTGATGGGCTTACCTTACGCCTTCCTCAATAAAAACGAAGATACCTATGTCGATTAAAGAAATGAGCACGAGTTAATCGTGCTTTTTTGTTTGATGTGTAGGACTAGTCATAGTTGTTCCTTATATCAAAATATAGAAAAACGGTATTGGAAAAGACTAGCTCAAGATGATACAATATCCCTAATGAAGCTATTTGGAGGTCGTCTTATGACTCGTGATTTTAAATTTGAAACTCTACAATTACATGCTGGGCAAGTAGTTGATCCAGCGACCAAGTCTCGTGCAGTACCGATTTATCAAACAACATCCTTCGTTTTTGATGACACGCAGGAAGGTGCTGATCTATTTGCCTTGAGAAAACCAGGGAATATCTATACTCGTATTACCAACCCTACAACAGCAGCATTTGAGGAAAGAATCGCCGCTCTTGAAGGTGGTGTTGGAGCTCTTGCAACAGCATCTGGTATGGCTGCTGTAACCTACACTATTTTGGCGCTTGCTCATGCAGGTGACCATGTAGTGGCTGCATCAACTATTTACGGTGGAACCTTCAATCTCTTGAAAGAAACTCTTCCTCGATATGGTATTACAACAACCTTTGTCGATGTGGATAATTTGGAGGAAGTAGAAGCAGCTATCGGTGACAATACTAAGCTTGTCTTGATTGAAACCTTGGGCAATCCCTTGATTAATATTCCTGACTTGGAAAAATTGGCAGAGATTGCTCATAAACATCAAATTCCACTGGTTGCGGATAATACTTTTGCAACTCCTTACTTGATCAATGTCTTTTCTCACGGTGTTGATATTGCAGTCCACTCAGCAACTAAGTTTATCGGTGGTCATGGTACGACTATTGGTGGTGTTATCGTGGATAGCGGTCGTTTTGACTGGGAAGCTTCAGGAAAATTCCCTCAATTTGTAGAGGAAGATCCTAGCTACCACAACTTGAGCTATACTCGTGATGTTGGGGCGGTAGCCTTTATCATCGCTGTTCGAGTTCAATTGCTTCGTGATACAGGTGCTGCCTTGTCACCATTTAATTCCTTTCTCTTGCTCCAAGGGCTTGAAACTCTCTCTCTTCGTGTTGAACGTCATGTGCAAAATGCAGAGAAAATTGTTGATTTCCTTGTCAACCATCCTAAGGTTGAAAAAGTCAACTATCCAAAACTTGCTGACAGTCCTTACCATGCTTTGGCTGAGAAATATTTGCCAAAAGGTGTTGGTTCAATCTTTACCTTCCATGTTAAAGGTGGAGAGACAGAGGCTCGCAAGGTGATTGATAATTTGGAAATCTTCTCTGACCTTGCAAACGTAGCAGATGCCAAATCGCTTGTTGTCCATCCAGCGACAACCACTCACGGTCAGTTGTCAGAAAAAGATCTAGAAGCGGCAGGTATCACACCAAACCAAATCCGCTTGTCTATCGGTCTTGAAAATGTAGAGGATTTGATTGAAGATTTGCGTTTGGCCTTGGAAAAAATTTAAAGTAACAGATATAAACAGTGGGTTTCGACTCGCTGTTTTTGATTTTCCCTCAGGCATGATATAATGGTTACAGAAGTCCAGAAAGAGGAAAGTTATGAACGAAATCAAATGTCCCAACTGTGGGGAAGTCTTTACAGTAAATGAAAGTCAGTATGCCGAACTTTTATCCCAAGTGAGAACAGCTGAGTTTGATAAGGAATTACACGATCGCATGAAGCAGGAGCTGGCCTTGGCTGAACAAAAGGCCATGAATGAGCAACAGACTAAACTGGCTCAGAAGGATCAAGAAATTGCGCAATTGCAGAGTCAAATCCAAAACTTTGATACAGAGAAAGAGTTAGCTAAGAAAGAAGTTGAACAGACAAGTCATGAGGCCTTATTAGCAAAGGACAAGGAAGTGCAGGCCTTGGAAAGCCAATTGGCCACCTTGCGTTTTAAGCATGAAAATCAACTGCAAAAGGCTCTTTCTGACTTAGAAAAAGAACGGGATCAGGTCAAAAATCAGCTCCTCTTGCAAGAAAAGGAAAATGAGCTGTCTTTGGCTTCTGTTAAGCAGAATTACGAAGCCCAGCTTAAGGCTGCTAGTGAACAAGTTGAATTTTACAAGAATTTTAAAGCCCAACAATCTACAAAAGCTATCGGGGAAAGTTTGGAACAGTATGCAGAGAGTGAGTTTAACAAGGTTCGTAGCTTTGCCTTTCCAAATGCCTACTTTGAGAAGGATAACAAGGTCTCTGCGCGTGGTTCTAAGGGGGACTTTATCTTCCGTGATTTTGATGAAAATGGTCTAGAATTCATTTCCATCATGTTTGAGATGAAAAATGAAGCGGACGGAACAGAGAAAAAGCATAAGAATGCAGATTTTTACAAGGAATTGGACAAGGACCGTCATGAAAAGAACTGTGAGTATGCCGTTTTGGTGACTATGTTAGAAGCAGATAACGACTACTTTAACACAGGGATTGTTGATGTCAGCCACGAGTATGAAAAGATGTATGTGGTCCGTCCTCAGTTCTTCATCCAGTTGATTGGACTCCTGCGTAATGCGGCTCTTAATTCTCTCAAATACAAGCAAGAGTTGGCCTTGGTTCGGGAGCAGAATATTGATATCACCCATTTTGAAGAAGACTTGGATGCCTTCAAAGTGGCTTTTGCCAAAAACTACAACTCTGCTTCGACTAACTTTGGTAAAGCAATCGATGAAATCGATAAAGCTATTAAGCGTATGGAAGAGGTTAAGAAATTCCTAACCACTTCTGAAAACCAACTCCGCCTCGCTAACAACAAATTGGAAGATGTTTCGGTCAAAAAACTAACTCGAAAAAATCCAACCATGAAAGCTAAGTTTGAAGCATTGAAGGGGGAATAGAAAGCAACACATGAACGGTATTATCAACTTAAGAAAAGAAGCAGGGATGACCTCGCACGATGCGGTTTTTAAACTGCGTAAGATTTTGGGAACTAAGAAAATCGGTCATGGTGGGACCTTGGATCCGGATGTTGTGGGTGTTTTGCCTATTGCGGTTGGCAAGGCGACACGCATGGTCGAATTTATGCAGGATGAGGGCAAGGTCTACGAGGGAGAGATTACTCTGGGCTATTCAACGACGACCGAGGATGCTAGTGGAGAAGTGGTCGCAGAAACCCCTGTTTTGTCACCCTTGGATGAAAAGCTTGTCGATGAAGCGATTGCCAGTCTGACTGGGCCTATTACTCAGATTCCGCCTATGTACTCGGCTGTCAAGGTCAATGGTCGCAAGCTCTATGAGTATGCGCGTGCTGGTCAGGAAGTGGAGCGTCCAGAACGTCAGGTGACTATTTATCAATTTGAACGGACAAGTCCGATTTCTTATGATGCTCATCTTGCACGATTCACTTTTCGTGTAAAATGTAGCAAGGGGACTTATATCCGTACCTTATCAGTTGACTTGGGAGAGAACCTTGGTTATGCGGCTCATATGTCGCATCTGACTCGAACCAGTGCTGCAGGTTTACAACTGGAAGATGCTCTTACCTTGGACGAAATTGCTGAAAAAGTGGAGGCTGGTCAACTGGACTTTCTCCATCCTCTAGAGATTGGAACAGGGGACCTTGTCAAAGTTTTCCTAAGTCCAGAAGAGGCTACAGAAGTACGTTTTGGTCGTTCTATCGAGTTAGACCAAACAGACCAAGAATTGGCTGCCTTTGAAGGAGACAAATTGCTAGCTATTCTAGAAAAAAGGGACAATTTCTACAAACCAAGAAAGGTTTTTGGCTAGTCAAACTGGAGTGTTGGGATAGATTTGTTTCTCCTAGACTATCCAAATCAGACTATAAATTTTGCAAAAAATGTGATAGAATAGACCACGGATAAAAAAACGGAGGATAGCATGCAAAATAGACCAATCATTATCGGAGTGACAGGTGGTTCTGGTGGAGGAAAAACCAGTGTTTCAAGAGCCATTTTATCGCACTTTCCTGATGAAAAGATTTCCATGATTGAGCATGATTCATACTACAAGGATCAGTCTCACTTGACCTTTGAAGAGCGTGTCAAAACCAACTACGACCATCCATTTGCCTTTGATACAGACTTGATGATCGAGCAGATTAAGGAATTGTTGGCAGGACGTCCGGTGGACATTCCAACTTATGACTATACAGAGCATACGCGGAGTAGCAAGACCTATCGTCAGGAGCCTCAGGATGTCTTTATCGTTGAGGGGATTCTGGTCTTGGAGGACAAGCGCCTGCGCGATTTGATGGATATCAAGATTTTTGTGGATACAGATGATGATGTGCGCATTATTCGTCGTATCAAGCGTGATATGGAGGAGCGTGGCCGTAGTCTAGACAGCGTTATTGAGCAGTATTTGGGCGTGGTCAAACCCATGTACCACCAGTTTATCGAGCCGACCAAGCGGTATGCGGATATCGTCATTCCTGAAGGGGTCAGTAATACAGTGGCAATCGACCTTTTGACGACCAAGATTGCAAAGATTTTGGAAGAAGCTCGAAACAGCAAATAATCAGACGAGGAGGCTTGGCCTCCTTTTTCTATTTTTCCTTTCGTTTCGGTATGCAAAAGGAGATTTTTAATCATATTTTTGGTATAATAATACCCATGGAAAAGCAAGAAAATGAATAGTAGGTGGAGATGGAAAAGTATTTATCGGTAACAACTTTGACCAAGTATCTGAAAATGAAATTCGATAAAGACCCTTACTTGGAACGGGTCTATTTAACTGGTCAAGTTTCCAACTTTCGTAAACGACCTACTCACCAATATTTCTCCCTAAAAGATGACCATGCGGTCATTCAAGCGACCATCTGGTCAGGGATTTATCAGAAATTAGGTTTCGACCTCGAAGAAGGGATGAAGATCAATGTGATTGGGCGTGTTCAGGTTTATGAACCGAGTGGGAGCTACTCTATCATCATTGAGAAGGCTGAACCTGATGGGGTTGGGGCGCTTGCGATTCAGTTTGAACAACTCAAGAAAAAATTGACAGAAGAAGGTTTATTTCAAGAACGCTTCAAGCAACCTCTTCCCCAGTTTGCTAAGCGTATCGGCGTAGTAACCAGTCGCAGTGGAGCCGTTATTCGAGATATTATCACAACCGTCAGCAGACGTTTCCCTGGTGTTGACATCCTTCTTTATCCGACTAAGGTACAAGGAGATGGAGCTGCTGAGAAAATAGCACGGAATATTGCTCGTGCCAATCAGCGTGAGGACCTAGATGTCCTCATCATTGGTCGTGGTGGTGGTTCGATCGAGGATCTCTGGGCCTTTAACGAAGAAATTGTGGTACGAGCTATTTTTGAATCTCGTTTGCCAGTTATCTCCAGTGTTGGGCATGAGACGGATGTGACTTTGGCAGATTTTGTAGCGGATCGTCGGGCGGCAACGCCAACGGCTGCAGCTGAACTGGCGACACCTGTAACTAAGTTGGATCTCTTGACCCATTTGCAAAATCAGGAAAAACGGATGGCAACAGCAGTTCAGAATGTCCTGTCAAGAAAAAAAGAAGCTTTGAAAAAATGCAGTCAGTCTGTTATCTTTAGACAACCAGAGCGCTTGTATGACGGTTATTTGCAACGATTGGATCAGCTGCAACTGCGCTTAAAACAAAGTTTGCGAACACGAATTTCCGATAGCCAACAGATAGTACAAGCAAGAACGCACCAACTGGTACAATTATCACCCGTTACAAAAATCCAACGCTATCAAGACCGTCTAGGCCAGTTGGACAAGCTCCTCCGTAGCCAAATGGCCTTAGTTTATGATGCCAAGGTTGCTGAAGTAAAGCGACTTTCGGAAGCCTTGTTGATGTTGGATACCAGTCGAATCGTGGCGCGCGGCTATGCTATTGTCAAAAAAGAAGAGACGGTTGTGGATTCGGTTGAGAAGTTGAAGAAAAAAGACCAAGTGACGCTTTTGATGCGAGATGGTCAGGTAGAATTAGAGGTTAAAGATGTCAAAACAAAAGAAATTTGAAGAAAATCTAGCAGAACTGGAGACTATTGTCCAAAGTTTGGAAAATGGTGAAATTGCTCTAGAAGATGCAATTGCTGCATTTCAAAAGGGCATGGTCTTGTCAAAAGAGCTCCAAGCGACGCTGGACAATGCTGAAAAGACCTTGGTCAAGGTCATGCAAGAAGACGGAACAGAAAGTGATTTCGAATGAAGAAGCAAGAAAAATTAGCTCTTGTTGAGTCGGCTTTGGAAGATCTTTATGGAGACCAGCAGTTTGCTTCTGGTTTACGAGAGTCTGTTCTCTACTCCATTCATGCTGGTGGCAAGCGTATTCGTCCTTTTCTCTTGCTAGAAGTTCTGGAATCCCTGCAAGTCGTTATCCAACCAGCGCACGCCCAAGTGGCTGCGGCCTTGGAAATGATTCATACAGGGAGCTTGATTCACGATGATCTTCCTGCCATGGATGATGATGATTACCGTCGAGGGCGGTTGACCAATCATAAGAAATTCGGTGAAGCTATGGCAATTTTGGCAGGAGATGCCTTGTTCCTAGATCCTTACGCCTTAATAGCGCAGGCAGATTTGCCAAGTCAGATCAAGGTGGACTTGATTGCCAACTTATCCCTTGCTTCAGGAAGTCTGGGAATGGTTGCAGGGCAGGTTTTAGATATGGAAGGTGAACACCAACATTTGTCTTTGGAAGAACTTCAGACCATTCATGCTAATAAAACAGGTAAGTTACTAGCCTATCCTTTCCAAGCAGCTGCTATCATAGCTGAATTAGCACCAGAAATCCAAGCAAAATTGAAAACGGTTGGTGAATTGATTGGGCTGGCCTTTCAAGTTCGAGATGATGTGCTGGATGTGACAGCTAGTTTTGAGGAAATCGGGAAGACTCCACAAAAGGATTTGCAGGCAGAAAAGTCAACCTACCCAGCCTTGTTGGGCTTGGAGGAGGCTATTGCCTTTTGTAACCAAACTCTTGATCAAGCCGAGGCTAAATTAGAAGAAATTGCCCAAGAAGTCAGCTTTGAAACGGAGCCGATTGTGAAAGTAGTAGAAAGTTTGAGAATCAATGGCTAAGGAAAGAGTGGATGTACTAGCTTATAAACAGGGCTTGTTTGAAACACGCGAACAAGCCAAGCGTGGCGTCATGGCAGGTCTGGTTGTGGCAGTCCTCAATGGGGAGCGTTTTGACAAACCAGGAGAGAAAATCCCAGATGACACTGAGCTAAAACTCAAAGGTGAAAAACTCAAGTATGTCAGCCGTGGTGGTTTAAAATTAGAAAAAGCCTTGCAGGCCTTTGATTTGTCAGTGGAGGGAGCAACCACGATTGATATTGGTGCTTCTACCGGAGGCTTTACCGATGTCATGCTGCAAAATGGTGCTGAGTTAGTCTTTGCAGTCGATGTTGGCACCAATCAGTTGGCTTGGAAATTACGCCAAGACACACGGGTTGTCAGCATGGAGCAGTTTAATTTTCGTTATGCTGAAAAGACTGATTTCGAAAAGGAGCCGAGCTTTGCCAGTATTGATGTGAGTTTCATTTCCCTCAGTCTGATTTTGCCTGCCTTGCACCGTGTCTTGGCAGATCAAGGGCAGGTGGTGGCTCTGGTTAAGCCCCAGTTTGAAGCAGGTCGTGAGCAGATTGGAAAGAATGGAATCATTCGCGATGCCAAGGTTCATCAAACTGTCCTTGAATCTGTCACTGCTATGGCGGTTGAACAAGGTTTTTCAGTGCTTGGATTAGACTATTCACCAATCCAAGGAGGACATGGAAACATCGAATTTCTGGCATATTTGAAAAAGGAAGAGGGAGCAAGTAACCAAGTTGCCCCTGAAATAGAAAAAGTTGTAGAGAGAGCACATAGAGAATTTAAAGATGAATAAAAAAGAGAGACTTGAAAAAATTAGAAGATTTGTTACGGATTATCAGATCGGGACTCAGGAAGAAATTGTTGAGTACTTGAGGGAAGCAGGTATTTCTGCTACTCAAGCCACTGTCTCAAGGGACATCAAGGAGCTTGGTATTGTTAAAATTCCTTTGAAAAACAACACTTATATCTATGAATTGCCAAAATCAATTGTTAAGAGTTTGCAGTTGGCTGAGGACAATATTGTGAGTTCTGAGTTAATGGGAAATATGATCAACCTTTCTGTCATTCCTGGAAATACTATTTTTGTGAAGAGTCAGTTGGTTGAAGCATTTCCTGAACAGATTTTTAGCTGTCTAGCTGATGATGATTCTATCTTAATTGTAGCTAGAACAGCAGAGGCAGCTGAGGAAATTGTTGAACAAGTCAAAAAATGGTAGGTCAGTATGTTACTTGAAATTTCGATAAAAAACTTTGCCATTATTGAGGCGATTTCTCTCAATTTTGAAAAGGGTATGACTGTTTTGACCGGGGAAACGGGTGCCGGAAAGTCTATCATTATCGACGCTATGAATCTCATGTTAGGAGCTAGAGCGACTACAGATGTCATTCGGCATGGTGCCACAAAGACAGAGATTGAGGGACTGTTTTCGATTGAAAATAGCCGAGTCTTACAAGAACTCTTTGACGAGCAAGGCTTGGAATTGGGGGATGAGATTATCATCCGTCGTGAAATTTTACAGAACGGGCGTAGCATCAGTCGGGTCAATGGGCAGATGGTCAATCTTTCTGTCTTGCGTGCTATTGGGCAACACCTTGTGGATATCCATGGTCAGCATGACCAAGAGGAGTTAATGCGTCCTCAACTGCACATCCAGATGTTGGATGAGTTTGGTGATGCTGCTTTCTTGGACTTGAAGGAGATCTATCAGACGAGCTTTGATGCCTATCGCAAAATGCGTAAACAAGTTCTCGAAGTCAAGAAAAATCAGCAGGAACATAAGGCTCGTATTGAGATGTTGGAATTTCAAATGGCAGAGATTGAAGCAGCAAACTTGCAGGCTGGTGAAGACTTGGCTCTCAACAAAGAACGAGATAAACTCCTAAACTACAAGAATATAGCAGATACCTTGACAAATGCTTACTCTATGTTGGACAATGAGGAATTCTCCAGTCTTGCCAATGTGCGTTCGGCCATGAATGACATGGAAAGTGTCGAAGAATATGACCCTGAATACCGTGAAATTTCAAGTTCTCTATCAGAGACCTACTATGTTCTAGAAGATATTACCAAGCGTTTGGAAGATATTATTGAAGACTTGGATTTTGATGGCAATCGCCTCATGCAGGTCGAAAATCGTTTAGACCTTCTGAATACTATTACCCGCAAGTATGGTGGGACTGTAGACGATGTCTTGCTTTATTTTGCTAAGATTACAGATGAGTATAATCTCTTGACGGGTAATAATCTTTCTTCCGAAGACATGGAAGCAGAGCTCAAGAAATTGGAAATTAATCTTGTTGACTTGGCAGGACAGCTTGCAACAGCTCGTCATGACTTGGCCCAGCAGCTTGAAGCAGAGATTAAACAAGAACTGCAAGACCTCTACATGGAGAAGGCTCAGTTCCAGGTTCGCTTTAGCAAGGGCAAATTTAGTCGTGAGGGGAATGAAACGGTCGAGTTTTTCATTTCTACCAACCCAGGTGAAGACTTTAAACCCTTGGTCAAAGTTGCGTCCGGTGGGGAACTATCTCGCCTTATGTTGGCTATCAAGTCAGCCTTTTCTCGTAAGGAAGGGAAGACTAGTATTGTCTTTGATGAGGTGGATACGGGAGTTTCAGGTCGTGTGGCCCAAGCCATTGCTCAAAAGATTCATAAGATTGGTCAGCATGGTCAGGTTCTTGCTATTTCTCACCTTCCACAAGTGATTGCCATCGCGGACTATCAATTCTTTATTGAGAAGATTAGTGATGAGCACTCAACGGTGTCGACGGTTCGTCTCTTAACTTTAGAAGAGCGAGTAGAGGAAGTTGCTAAGATGTTGGCCGGGGAGAATCTAACCGAAGCTGCCCTTACCCAAGCCAGAGAATTATTGCAAACGAGGGAGAAATAAATGACAGACTATTATGTAATTGGAGATGTCCATGGAAAAGCAGGTATGCTGGAAGACCTTCTCAAAACATGGGATGGTCACACCCAGTTGCTTTTTCTAGGGGATTTGATTGACCGAGGTGAAGATAGCCGCCGTGTTCTAGAAATGGTCAAGGACTTGGTGGACAATCAAGGGGCTATCTGTCTATCAGGCAACCACGAGTATATGTTTTTAACTTGGTTGGACAATCCCGAAGAAAGCTATGACCACTATCGTCGAAATGGTGGTGATACAACCATTAACTCGATCCTAGGTCGTCCCTTGGATGCACCTGTGGATGCAGTTGAAGACGCTAAACGAGTCAAGACGGAAGCAGCAGATTTAGTTGAATTTATTCGTCAGATGCCTTTTGTTGTTGAGACAGACAAGTATATCTTTGTTCATGCTGGTATTGATTTGACCTTGGAAGACTGGCATGAAACGACTGATTACAAGAAAGTCTGGCTCAGAAAGCCATTCCATGAAGCTGAAAATCATACCGGGAAAACCATTGTTTTTGGGCATACACCAGTTTATGGTTTGCTGAAGCAAGACCGAGGTACTGCTGAGCTTTGGATAACAGAAGATGGTAAGATTGGCATGGATGGAGGAGCTGTTTATGGTGGTGTCCTTCATGGAATTGTCTTTACTGACCAAGGCATGACAGAACACCACTTTATTGAAAATGATGGCTTTATTGCCGAAGATTAGTACTCCTAGCAGGGTATGGTCTTGTCAAAATGTTAAAAACAATTTATAATTAATAGATACCCTGAAAGGAAGAGCATCATGAACTTAGAAGAATTGAAACAACGACAGGAGAAGATTCGAAACTTCTCTATTATCGCCCATATTGACCATGGGAAGTCAACGCTTGCAGACCGAATTTTGGAAAAGACAGAGACGGTTTCAAGCCGTGAAATGCAGGCCCAGCTTCTGGATAGCATGGATCTAGAACGGGAACGTGGGATTACCATTAAACTCAATGCTATCGAGCTCAATTACACTGCAAAAGATGGCGAGACCTATATTTTCCACTTGATTGATACGCCGGGGCACGTGGATTTTACCTATGAAGTGTCGCGTTCGCTAGCGGCCTGTGAAGGAGCGATTTTGGTGGTTGATGCTGCCCAAGGGATTGAAGCTCAAACTCTTGCTAACGTTTATCTAGCCTTGGACAATGATTTGGAAATCTTGCCCGTCATTAACAAGATTGACCTACCAGCAGCTGATCCAGAGCGTGTTCGTACAGAGATTGAGGATGTCATTGGACTGGATGCCAGCGAAGCAGTATTAGCTTCTGCCAAGGCTGGTATCGGGATTGAAGAAATCCTCGAGCAAATCGTAGAAAAAGTGCCAGCACCAACTGGTGATGTTTCAGCTCCATTAAAAGCCTTAATTTTCGACTCGGTCTATGATGCCTACCGCGGGGTTATTCTCCAAGTTCGTGTTATGGACGGAGTGGTTAAACCTGGCGATAAGATTCAGCTTATGAGCAATGGCAAGACCTTTGATGTGACGGAAGTTGGTATTTTCACGCCGAAAGCAGTAGGGCGCGATTTCCTAGCGACAGGTGACGTTGGTTATATTGCGGCTTCTATCAAGACAGTTCAAGACACTCGTGTGGGTGATACAGTTACCTTGGCAACCAATCCTGCGGCAGAGCCATTACATGGCTACAAGCAGATGAATCCTATGGTCTTTGCAGGACTTTACCCAATCGAGTCAAATAAATACAATGACCTTCGTGAAGCCCTAGAAAAATTGCAGCTCAACGATGCCAGCTTGCAGTTTGAACCAGAAACATCTCAGGCGCTTGGATTTGGTTTCCGTTGTGGATTCCTTGGACTTCTCCATATGGATGTTATCCAAGAGCGTTTGGAGCGTGAGTTCAATATTAACCTCATCATGACAGCTCCGTCTGTTATCTATAAGGTTAACCAAACTGACGGTGAGTCTATGGATGTCTCTAACCCATCAGAGTTTCCAGATCCAACCAAGATTGCGACTATTGAAGAACCGTATGTTAAGGCGCAAATCATGGTACCACAGGAGTTTGTTGGGGCAGTAATGGAATTAACTCAACGCAAACGTGGGGACTTTGTGACCATGGACTATATTGATGACAATCGTGTCAATGTTATCTATCAAATCCCACTTGCTGAAATTGTCTTTGACTTTTTTGACAAGCTCAAGTCTTCGACGCGTGGTTATGCAAGCTTTGACTACGAATTGTCAGAGTATCGCCCATCTAAGCTGGTTAAAATGGACATCCTTCTCAATGGAGACAAGGTGGATGCCCTTAGCTTTATCGTCCACAAAGACTTTGCCTACGAACGTGGAAAACTCATCGTTGATAAGCTCAAGAAAATCATCCCTCGTCAACAATTTGAGGTGCCAATTCAAGCAGCAATTGGGCACAAGATTGTGGCCCGTACTGATATCAAGGCCCTTCGTAAGAACGTACTTGCCAAGTGTTACGGTGGTGACGTTTCTCGTAAACGCAAACTCCTTGAAAAACAAAAGGCAGGTAAGAAACGGATGAAAGCTATCGGATCAGTAGAAGTCCCACAAGAAGCCTTCCTTAGCGTCTTAAGCATGGATGAAGAATAGAAATAAAACTCTTGAAGATTTTTCAAGAGTTTTTACTTTAAATGAGAGCGAGTAAAATCATCAACTGACAAAATAGATCAGGTTGGAATTTGACAGAAGTTCTTATTTTTCTTATAATGCAGATGGAAAGGTGGTAGGATGAAAAAATTATTAATTTTAGGAACTGTTGTTACTGCTAGTGTTTTTCTAGCTTCATGCTCTAATAAACCGCAAACAGCAACCGAAGAAAGTTCGACTGCGGCTGTTAGTTCTTCTAGCAGTTTGGAAACAAGTAGCTCTAGCTCTACTGTTTCCGAAGCGAAAAAGGAAGAGACGCAAATCATTGGCTCGAATGAGTATGGTTTTGTCAAGGTACCCAAATCATGGGTTCGATTTCATGAAGTAGAAGGTGGAAATGATATACAGTATTGCGATGGAACAGATATCAACATTGTTACGCTGAATACCTTCAAGGCTGAGCAGTTTAATATCAGCGAAGAAGAATATGCTAAACTGGATGTTGTGACTGTCTCATCTAGTATTTTAACTTCCAAAGAACAAAGCTCTGATTTCAGTAAGGTTTGGGGCTCCAAATCGACCATTGGAGGTTATGAAGCCTATGTTGTCAACGCAATTGCTAAGTCAGGGAAATACCTCGTTACCTGGGTTTTCCGATCAAATGATGGTAAAATCCGCTATGTTTCACTTGAAGGGGATGGGGAAACTTTAAAAACAATCTTACCGATGGTTGAAAGTAGCTGGTCAACTACTAAATCTGAATAAATGAAAAAAAGAAGATCCTCGGTCTTCTTTTTATTTTTTTACGAATAGATAGATGAGTAGAAAAAGAAATGGAGTTGTATATGAAGATCACAAACTATGAGATTTACAAATTGAGAAAAGCTGGGCTGACCAATCAACAAATTTTAACTGTTCTTGAATACGACGAGACTGTAGATCAGGAGCTCTTGCTAGGTGATATTGCAGAAATATCGGGATGCCGTAATCCTGCTGTCTTTATGGAACGCTATTTCCAGATAGATGATGCACAGTTGGAGAAGGAGTTCCAAAAATTTCCATCCTTCTCGATTCTTGATGACTGTTATCCTTGGGATTTGAGTGAGATTTATGATGCTCCAGTGCTCTTGTTTTATAAAGGGAATCTAGACTTGCTGAAGTTTCCAAAGGTTGCTGTTGTAGGGAGTCGTTTATGTTCTAGTCAAGGAGCAAAGTCTGTTCAGAGGGTCATTCAAGGTTTGGAAAACGAGTTAATCGTGGTCAGTGGTTTGGCCAAAGGGATTGATACGGCTGCTCATATGGCTGCACTCCAAAATGGTGGAAAAACTATTGCAGTGATTGGAACAGGTTTGGATGTGTTTTATCCTAAAGCCAATAAACGTTTGCAAGACTACATTGGCAATGACCATCTGGTTCTCAGTGAATATGGACCTGGCGAGCAACCTCTGAAATTTCATTTTCCAGCTCGTAATCGAATCATAGCAGGACTTTGTCGAGGAGTCATTGTAGCAGAGGCAAGGATGCGTTCAGGGAGCCTCATCACCTGTGAGCGTGCTATGGAGGAAGGACGTGATGTCTTTGCCATTCCAGGAAACATTTTAGATGGCTATTCAGATGGCTGTCACCACCTGATCCAAGAGGGAGCAAAACTGGTCACAAGTGGTCAAGATGTGCTGGCAGAGTTTGAATTTTAAGGAGAAATTGTTCACTCAGATAAACTTTTCTTCTATATATAGGAGCTAAGTCTTGACAGCTATAGAAAAATGGTTTACACTTTATAAAGTTTATTACTTTGAAAAGGTGTGATAGTGTGGCTACGGCAACAAAGAAGAAAAAATCAACAGTTAAAAAAAATCTAGTCATCGTAGAGTCGCCTGCTAAGGCGAAAACGATTGAAAAATATCTAGGCAGAAACTACAAGGTTTTAGCCAGTGTCGGGCATATCCGTGATTTGAAAAAATCCAGTATGTCAGTCGACATTGAAAATAACTACGAACCGCAGTATATCAATATCCGAGGAAAAGGTCCTCTCATCAATGATCTGAAAAAAGAAGCTAAAAAGGCCAATAAAGTCTTTCTAGCGAGTGACCCGGACCGTGAAGGAGAAGCGATTTCCTGGCATTTGGCTCACATTCTCAACTTGGACGAGAATGATGCCAACCGTGTAGTCTTTAATGAAATTACTAAGGACGCTGTAAAAAATGCCTTTAAAGAACCTCGCAAGATTGATATGGACTTGGTCGACGCCCAACAAGCTCGTCGTGTTTTAGACCGCTTGGTAGGGTATTCGATTTCGCCAATTTTGTGGAAAAAGGTCAAGAAGGGCTTATCAGCAGGGCGCGTGCAGTCTGTTGCCCTTAAGCTCATCATTGACCGTGAAAATGAAATCAATGCCTTTCAACCTGAAGAATACTGGACAATTGATGGTGTCTTTAAGAAGGGAACCAAGCAATTTCAGGCTTCTTTCTATGGTATGAATGGCAAAAAGATGAAATTGACTACCAACGAAGAAGTCAAAGAAGTCTTGTCCCATTTGACTAGCAAAGATTTCATAGTAGACCAGGTAGATAAGAAAGAACGCAAACGCAATGCGCCCCTACCTTATACGACTTCAACCATGCAAATGGATGCGGCTAACAAAATCAATTTCCGTACTCGAAAGACCATGATGGTGGCTCAACAGCTCTATGAAGGGATCAATATCGGATCAGGTGTGCAAGGTTTGATTACCTATATGCGTACAGACTCGACTCGTATTAGTCCAGTAGCTCAGAACGAAGCGGCAAGCTACATTAACGACCGTTTTGGTAGCAAGTATTCCAAGCATGGTAGCAGGGTCAAGAATGCCTCAGGTGCTCAAGATGCCCACGAAGCCATTCGTCCATCTAGTGTCTTTAATACACCAGAAAGCATCGCTAAGTACTTGGACAAAGACCAGCTCAAACTTTATACCCTTATCTGGAACCGTTTTGTGGCTAGCCAGATGACAGGCGCTATCTTTGATACCATGGCTGTTAAGCTCTCTCAAAATGGGGTTCAATTTGCAGCGAATGGTAGCCAAGTTAAGTTTGATGGTTATCTTGCTATCTATAATGACTCTGACAAAAACAAGATGTTGCCTGATATGGCTGTTGGAGATGTGGTCAAGCAAGTCAATAGCAAGCCAGAACAACATTTCACCCAACCGCCAGCTCGCTATTCAGAAGCGACACTTATCAAGACTTTGGAAGAAAATGGTGTTGGTCGTCCATCAACTTACGCACCAACCATTGAAACCATCCAGAAACGCTATTATGTTCGTCTGGCAGCCAAACGATTTGAACCAACTGAGTTGGGAGAAATTGTCAATAAGCTCATCGTTGAATACTTCCCAGATATCGTAAACGTGACCTTCACAGCTGAGATGGAAGGAAAACTGGATGATGTCGAAGTTGGTAAAGAACAGTGGCAACGTGTTATTGACGCCTTTTACAAACCATTCTCTAAAGAAGTAGCCAAGGCTGAATCTGAAATGGAAAAAATCCAGATTAAGGATGAACCAGCTGGATTTGACTGTGAAGTTTGTGGCAGTCCGATGGTGATTAAGCTCGGTCGTTTTGGTAAATTCTATGCTTGTAGCAATTTCCCAGACTGCCGTCACACACAAGCGATTGTCAAAGAGATTGGTGTCGAGTGTCCAAGCTGTCATCAAGGACAAATCATCGAACGCAAAACCAAGCGCAATCGTATCTTCTATGGTTGCAATCGTTACCCAGAATGTGAGTTTACTTCCTGGGACAAACCAATTGGACGTGATTGTCCAAAATGCGGACACTTCCTTGTGGAGAAAAAGGTCCGTGGTGGTGGTAAGCAGGTTGTATGTAGTAATGGCGACTACGAAGAGGAAAAAATTAAATAGAATGCAGAGTCCTGAAAATGAATTTCAGGCTCTTTTTTTGTTGATGCTTGACAAATTTCCCCCTTGTATGCGAAACTAGAGGAAGAGT
>CAUVGG010000015.1:0-19087 GCA_963551305.1 uncultured Streptococcus sp. | reverse complement strand
GGGATACCAATTCCATCTTAGGCTTAAGATCATCTGGAATGAAGGGCAAGCCTTTGGGAACTTCCACTGTTGAAGCTTCCTTAAACAACTGCTTGGTCAAGCGGTCTTCCAGCGAATGGAAGGTAATGACCGATATTCTACCATCCAGAGCCAGCATGTCCATAGCCTGCTGGATAGATTCATCTGTAGCGCCCAGCTCATCATTGACTTCGATTCGGATAGCCTGAAAAATCTGCTTGGCAGGGTGTCCCTTTTTCTTGAGTTCCTTGGCAGGCTTGGCTGACTTGATAATCTCTGCCAACTCCGTCGTTGTCTCAATGGGTTTCACCTCACGCGCTTGCTCAATCTTACGGGCAATCTGTTTAGAAAACTTATCCTCACCATACTTGAAAAAGATCCGAACCAGGTCATGATAGTCATAATGATTGACCACCTCATAGGCCGTCAGACTAGCTTCCTGATTCATCCGCATATCCAGTGGTGCATCCTTTTTATAAGAAAAGCCACGCTCACGCTGATCCAGCTGAGGACTGGACACTCCCAAGTCATAACAAATTCCATCAATTTCCTGGACACCAGCCTCCTGCAAACGTGCCTGCAAATGACGGAAGTTATCCTTGATAAAGGTTACCATCCCCTTTTCGATATAGGGTGCCAACCGTTTTTGCGCATTGTCAATGGCATTCTGGTCCTGGTCAAAGGCATAGAGATGCCCTTTTTCGCTCAATTTACTTAATAAATATTCGCTATGGCCTGCTCCGCCCAAAGTCGCATCAACGTAGATACCGTCAGGTTTTACGTCAAGCATATCAATCGTTTCATGAAGCAAGACCGTTACATGATGAAATTCTTTTGTCATATCTTATCTATTTTACCACAAATCTGACCAGCTTGCACTTGTCAGACAAGGCTAAGTTTCTTCGAAAAAAATTCTCAAAAATATGTCATATATACTTGACATCTCATCCCCGAAAGAATATAATATAGTCAAATATATACGACATATCAGAAAGGAGACCCTATGAATCGTGTGAAAGAATTCCGCAAGGAACTGGGCATTTCCCAGCTCGAGCTCGCCAAAGATATCGGTGTCTCGAGACAGACCATCAACATGATTGAAAACGACAAGTACAATCCAACCCTGGAACTCTGTCTCAATCTCGCCCGCAGCCTCCAAACTGACCTTAATAGTCTCTTTTGGGAAGACGATTTTTAAAAAAGGAGCAAACAAATGAAAAAAGAAACTCTCACTGACAAACTTATCAAACGCATATACGGTATTTCTGGTCCCCTTGACGAACACAAACGGCGCGAAGCCGATCGTATCGGGAATCAGGTCTTTATTGTCCTCTTTTATCTGATGACATTTGGCAATCTTATCCCGCTCGTTCTTGCCTATAAATACCCGCAAATTGTCGCTATTGGTTATCCTCTCGTGGTGTTTGGCATTTCGATGATGGCTGCCCTCTATGTGGTCTCCCAAACCAAGAAAACGGGCATCACAGCTATTGATACCGAAATGTTAAGCCAAAAAGAAAGCAAACAGCTACATTTTCCTGGTCTAAGAGTCGGTCTGATCTATGGCATAGCGATATTTTTTATAGTGCCACTCATCGATACTCTAACAAGTGAAAATCCAAATTTCATCAGTTCTCTTCTGAATTCAAAACATATTTTAAAAACTATACTGGGAGCGTTCTTTTTTGGACTGATGATGCAAATTGTTGTCTCTCTTCGCATTCGAAAAGCAAAGAAAGACCAAGAAGACGACTAGGAGGTGCCTTATGAAATCACTAGCTAGACTACTGATCATTCATGTTTTTATCAGTATTTTCCTTTCCTTCGCTCTTATTTCAGGAGCTGTTTCTAATACAGTTTTAATACTATTACTCCTCTTTCTTCCTGTACTCAATAAAGGACTTGAGAAAATGCAATCAAAACGGGTACCTATCCTCAACGCTGCCCTCTTCTTCCTCCTTATATCCTTTCCACAACTTTTAACCAACCCTGTCCAATGGAAATTTTCAATATTCCTAGTCATAACCATTATTTCAAGTTTGGCCTACTTCTATAACTTTTATCAAGTAGTTAAAGAAGGAGATTGAAAACAGTTGATTTAGGAGATTACTCCCATAATTTCTCATTTTATAGACAAATAATCCCATCCAGCTCATGCTAGATGGGATTATTTTATTTCTTAACAGAGGTTGCAAGTCATTTCCCTTTCATCTTAGAAAGTCGACTCTTTCCAACTCACACTACAATCCAAGACTTGTTGCCTTTCTTCTTGATTGCGGCCTTCAATCTGGTCAATCAAAATCTTTGTAGCCTGTTGTCCTTCTTCAAAGGCGGGCTGAACCAACGTCGAAACACTTGGAGAAGAAAAGCAAGTCCACTCCGTATTGTCAAAACCAATCAACCCAACTTGTGGCAAGTTATAATTCAACTCTTTGATAACGGTAAAGACTAGAGGTAGGGCCCAACAGTTAGGGACAAATACCAGAGTTTTTTCATCGGGATTGATTTCTTTTTGTAAAAATTCCTTAATTTGTTCCAAATTCGTATGCTTATCTTCAATGGTTAGACTAGCGTGGCGCATGTTAGCATCTGTTAAAGCATCCACAAAACCACTTGCCCGCTCAATCCGAGTACTCAAACGACTCGTATCCGCTGTAATCAAGAGAAAATGCTCATAACCTTTTTCGATACAGGACTGGGTCATGTCATAAACGGCATCATAGTTATTGGTTTTGACCCAGCTAGTCCGGTGTTCATAGAGCTGACTATCAAAAAAGACCATTTTCTTCTTTTTCTCATCGATAATACGAGAATATTTTCGGAAATTAGAGGTCGGCTGAATAATAAAGCCGTCTACTCCCAAGAGAAGCATGCTTTCAATATACCTGTCCTCACTCTCTTGGCTGTAATTACTATTTCCTATCATTACCTGGTAGCCATTCTGGCTGGCGATATCCTCAATTCCCTTAACAATTTGGTTTGAGAAACTGTTGGTAATATCACCAATCAAGACACCAATTAATTTTGTTCGTTTGGAGTTTAAGCTACGCGCAACAATGCTCGGTTTGTAATTTGTTTCATGAATAACTTTTTCAATCTTTTCACGTGTCTCTCGGGACATTTTTTCATATTTCCCGTTTAGGTAAAATGACACGGTTGTTTTCGAGGTCTGAGCCATTTCTGCAATGTCTTTTATGGTCAGTTTCTTCTCCAATCTAAAACACCTCCCACTAATACTTAGTATAACATATTTACTGTTCAAAAAGCCTATTTCTAGCACTGCAAGCGAATCATTCTCTCATTTATTTTATCATATACTAGACATTTTCCACGCATTTTTGTTCCGTCAACGAGGCACAATTTTTCACCTATACAAATATCCTCGCTTAATAACAGAATCAGCTTGTCTGTTTCGTCATTTTTCACTTCAAAAGCCAGAGCATTTTCTACTTCATGACCATCTGTCTGGTAGACAGAATGACGGGTGATTTCAAAACTTTCATGCGCAATGATGGTATAATCCAGCATCTGATTCTCAAAGAATTGGTGTTTCGTGAGTTTGCTACTTTTTTCAAGCTCATTGTATTTAGGAGAAATAATGGTATCTTCCAAATCAAAATCAACTTCACTCCATAGTTTCAACTGATTGATTTTCCCATCTTGATAGGTCACATCCTTGTCAAGGATAAACTGAGTCAACGACTCATGCTGACCTTGACACCTGATGTCATCTACCAAGAGCCACACATCCTCTGCTAACATGAGGATTTTTCTCCTGTGAAGATAAGGCAAATCAGGTTCTGCTGACCAATAAGCCCCCTCAATATAATGCACTCCCTCCCTTTCTTTATGGTGACAAAACAGGGAGTGAGGATAGTATTCATATTCCCAGGATCCCGTGATTCTTTCCGGAGCTTTCCCATCTACAATGCAGGTCGAATGACTCCAAGCACTCTTTAAGAGATAACGTTCATCTATCTCCCGATAAGAATAACGCCCAGCATCTATGAAAATCGGTTGACCTTGATACTGTAAGCAAAAACTATTCTCGTCACTATGGCTATGGGCACTTCCTAGCGGACCGTTTTTGAAAAATAGATAACGATGTTCATCCTTAATGCAGACATGTCCAGAGTCTTCAAAGATCATAAACTTAGGCTGCCAATCTCTCTTTTCAAATTCCTGCAGTCGCTTGACCTTTTCTCGCCCCAGGAACAAGAGGCTAAGCAAATCGACTTTAACATCCAGACCGTTAAGAAGGTCTTCCTTGTTCAAAACTACAGCAGACAAGCTCAAAATTTCTGTCGTTTCTGTAGAATCACTATCACCAAAAGCTAAGGTCCGTCCATCTAGACCTGTCATCATCTGAATGTAAATCGCCATCTTTTCCAGCAGCTCTTGAAAGCTATCTTGCAAGTCTGGAAGCAAGAGACACAAGTCCAGCAAGGCTTTATAAACCTCTACATGATAGAGAATCGACTGTTCAAACTGGCTTCCATCTTCTAAAATCTGCGTCTCGATCTGCTGTTTCAACTCCTTTGAAGCAAAATAGTAAGCTTCTTCTAGGTCCATCTTATCTGAAAAGAAATGATAGGTTGCAAGCATCGGAATAGTTTGTAAAATCCCCCAGTTACTAAGGGTGTACTTGGCGCGATAGTGGCTTTTCATAAAGTCAATCTGCTTTTCTAGACTGACTAAAATTTTCTCTAGTTCTTGCTCCTCTAGCAAGTCAAATTTCAAGAGGAGCAAGAGTAGTTTCAACCAAGTAAAGGAACGAATACCCGTATCCAAGGTTCTAGTCATCAAAGATTGAGGAGAAAACTCTCTCACCTGCTCAATCCAATCAAATAGAAAGAACTTGCACTTTTGAATATAGCCCTTATCTCCTTCTACAAGATACCCTATCATAAACTGCAAGAGATATTCTTGTCGATTGAGCATATAAGTCCATTCTGGATCATCTTCAAATACTTGATACCATACCATTGGCTGGATTTGATGGATTTTTGAACAAGGCTCCATATCCCAAGGACTATCAAACATAAAACGATTGTCCATCAAGCGTTCAAGGGAACGCTTGACTTTCTCATAGTCTTTTGAACAGTGGGACAAGATATAATCACGATATTGATCCCCATCAATTCTTTCAAAAAATTGTCTTCTTTCTTCTTTCATTATCTATTACCAGAAAAAGAACTACTTAAAAAGCAGTTCTTTTGTCTTTCCCATTACACTTTCCTTTTCTACATAGATGACCACACCTTTTGCAATCTGCAAGGAGACCAAGTCATCTTTGATAGAAATGATTTTTCCATGAATTCCAGACAATAACAACACTTCATCACCAGATTTTAAAGAAGCTAAATACTCTTGTCGTTGCTCCATCTGTTTGTGAAGCAACTTTTGCTGACGAATAGATTGAAAGCTTGACAGTAAAAGGGGGCTAACTGCCAAGACAATCACTATTCCATAAAACAATGTTGTATCCATTAAGCTAGAATCTTAAGCCAGCTTCCGATAATTCCGATGATAACTGTTAAAATAACGAGTTTATATGTTGTCCATTTCTTTTCTTTGATCAAGTAGTAAACTAAAAGTGTAAATAGGGCTGGTAGAAGAGCTGGAGCAACCTTATCAAGCATTCCCTGAATACTTACGATACTTTGTTTAGCGTCTGCTTTAACTTCCCCTGCAGCAAAGGTGATCGGCACCATAATCTTAACAGATGTCGCTGCCAAACCAGCAATTACGGTTACACCGATAATATTGGCAATACGAGAAATCGTTGCCATCTGCTCGCTTAGTTTATCAATCACAGTTGTTCCCAGTTTGTACCCATAGAGACCAGTTGACAATTTAATCGCTGTTAAAATCGTATTCATCGCAAGGAAGAACAAGATTGGACCGACAACCAGGCCTTCTTGAGCAAAAGAAGCTGCGATGGTTGAGAACAATGGAGCTAAACAAAATTGTGAGAGAGAATCCCCAATACCTGCTAATGGCCCCATCAAGGCCATCTTGATGCTACGTGTCTCTTTTGCCGGACGGCCATTTTCCAACATTACAAGATGCAAGCTGGTAATAAAAGGCAGGAAGTGTGGGTTGGTATTATAGAATTCACAGTTTTCTTCCAAGGCTTGGTAGAAACCTTCCTGATCCTCTCCATAGTGTTTTTTCAAAGCAGGATACATCACATTGGCATATCCCAACCCTTGATAGTTACTATAGTTAAATCCATTTTGACAAAAGAATGCCCGCAAAGACGTTTTAAGATAATCACGTTTTGTTAATTTGTTAGATCCAGTCATCGTGTGCTTCCTCCTCTACCACATGATCCGCTGTTTTTGGCTTGTTATAAAATTCAATCAAAGCAAAGATAGTACCTACAATTGCAATACCAATTGTTGGGATGTTTAGATAAGCCGCACAAACATATCCCAACAAGACAAACGGAATCAACTCTTTCTTAGCCATCACTGACAAGATCATCGCAAAACCGATAGCTGGGAGCATTTTACCAGCAACTGTCAAACCTGTAAGCAATACTGGTGGAATGTAGTCTACGAGTTTCAACAAGGTATCCATTGAAAGGGCACCCAAGCAACCCAAGGTAAATCCAATAAAGGCAAACAACCAAATTGTTGCATTTAGAGTGAACTTGAATTTCTTCAAATTATGGTTTTTCAAGTGCTTCATCGCCGTTTCAGGCGCACCAGCACGTACAGTGTAGGCGAAAGTTTGTAAGAATTGAATCGCCACAGCAATCGGAGTAGAGAGGGCAAGAGCCGCTTCTGGACTGACTTTACCAGCACTAGTGATAGCCATCAAGGTACCAAATATACCAGGTCCGATTGGGTTTGGTGGAACCGTACCTCCAGCACCAACACCGAATCCCATATAAGCCAATTCACCAATAGCTCCCATTGCAAGAGCAGTAGGCAAATCACCTAGAATAATTCCGACACCAAATGACAGAACAATACATCTATTGGTGTAAATCCCTAACAGCATTCCACTAAAACAGAAAGCTGTCCATAATCCAATTAAAATCGCTTGAAATACATTAATCGACATAACGATCTCCTCTTTTAAATATAGTCCATAATGTTGACTTCAACAGCTCCATCGTTTCCTGTTGGAGTTGTTTTCGTATTAAATGTTACTTGATAAGTTTGGTTCAATTCCTTGAGGGCTGCCTTGTCCTCTTCACCCAGGAAGATAGAGCGTGTCACTTGCTCTTTACCAGGGGCATTGTGAATGTTCCCAATATTGATTTCTTTAATTGGAACACCACCTTCTACCAAGGTTAAAGCATCTTTTACATCCTTCACAACGATAAAGATTGTTTGCGCGGGATTCGCCTTGTGGATAATATCAATCACCTTTTGCAAAGGGAAGAAACGCATGGCAACTGAGTCCGGCACAACTGTTTTCATCAGAGTTTGTTGCATCTTATCTGTGCTCACTTCGTCATTAGCAACAATAACTGTATTACACCCCAGGTATTTTACCCAAAGTTGTCCTTGCCCGTGAATTAAACGTTCATCGATACGGGTCATAATAATATTTGGCGTCGTCATATTTCTCCTCCTACCAATATAGGTTCCAGTCTTTGTAGAAACGGATTAGGGCTTCTAGGTAATAGTAGTCACCCCAGATATTGCCTTCATCCACTCCTTTACCTGAATGCCATGAGTACACACCGTGGAGGAGACTTGTTCCACCATGGGTAAATTGATCATTTGCATAATGTTCGATCAAAGAACGAAGCATGGCATGCATAGCATGTTTATAAATATCTTTGTCAGCGTCCACCTCTGGGAGATGTTTTAGCATTTCATGAATCCCACAGACGGCGATAGCTGTTGCTGAAGAATCTCGTGATTGATCACTACCATCATTAAAAATCAAATCCCAATAAGAAACATGATCTTTTGGCAGACGATTCAAGAAATAATTGGTTACACCCTTAAACAAGTCAAAGCAGGACTCGTCTTTCAGGTGACGATAAGTCAAAGGAATACCATAGACTCCCCATGATTGACCACGTGCCCAGCATGAATCATCACTATACCCTTGTCTCGTTACACCTTTAAGGGGTTGACCTGTCTCAGGATCAAAATAGAAGGTGTGGAAGGACGAAGCGTCATCACGGATTACATTATTAGCTGAAGCATAGAAATGACTTTCTGCAATATCGTAGTATTTTTGATCGCCTGTTTCTTGATAAGCAAAGAACAAGAGCTGGATGTTGAGCAAGCAGTCGATAATCAAACGGTAATGCTCTTTCTTGCCCAAGTCTCCCCAAGCTTGAATAAAACCACCTTTTTCTTGATAGCGTTCAATCAACTTATCTGCAGCTTTCAAGGCTGCCTCTCTGGCCTCTCCATCTCCATTTATCTTATATTCAGCCATACAAGACGGTGTGTATAAGAAACCAAGATCATGGTGGTCCAATTCTACTCTCTTATTGACACGATCCAGGAAAGAAAGAACATTTTTATGAGCGATGTTTTTAAATGCATCCTGTTGACTGTATTCATAAGCCAACCACAGTTCTCCTGTCCAGAAACCATTGGTCCATTCCGTGTTATCCATGATTGGATAGACATTATCAAAGGTAGCTGGCGTCGGGAAATCTTCCTTGAAATAGTTAAGGTTGAGTTCTAACTGCCGAATAACCTTATCAATTGCCTGGCCGACTTCTTCTTTCGTCAGAAGTGGTACTTCTAAGAAGCGCTCAGGCGATTTTATTTCTTCAATCGTAACCTTTTTTATCATTCTTTTACCCTTTAAATACCCGATTCGAAATCTTCTTCCTCTGCCTCTGCATCCGTTGAAAACAATTCTTTACCATTTACGACTCCGCCCTGGGCCGCCGCTACTGATTTATTAACAACCTCATCAAAGCTATGAGCCATTCTAGCAAAGACTGCTTCCATTAACATGGCTAAGTTCAAACCCGAGAGAACATTCATTGTTTTGGCTGGATTTTCCCCCATTATGGTAGAAGAAACCTTGAATGGCGATCCTCCCAAGAGATCACTTAGGATTAAAACCTCTTCTTCATTTGAAATTGCAAGTAAGATTTTTTGCTTGAGTTCATCTGCTGACATTCCTTCCACAAAGTCAATCGCCTCCACATTTTCTTGATTGCCTGCAATCAATTGTAAAGAACTATAAATCCCTGTGGCAAAATGTCCATGCCCTACAAGTACAATTTTCATCTTTTCTCCTTCCTTGTTTGAGTTTACCGGTTTACTTTACATTTCCCATTGTAAACCTTTATTTTTATCTTGTCAATAGTTTTTTTAAAAAAATATTAGCGCTTTCATTGCTTATTTAACCATTATAATAGACAGAAATTTCAAAATCTTCCGTTTTTTTAGGAAAACAAATCTTTTTAGAAATAAAAATATTTATTTATTGACAAAACCGGTTTACTAGAATATAATTTGGTTATAGAGAAGTCTTAACAAATTTGAAAGGAAGTATCAAATGACAAATACATCATTCTCAATTGAGCAGTTTTCTTTAAAAGGAAAAATTGCTCTCATCACCGGCGCTTCTTATGGAATTGGATTTGCGATTGCCAAGTCCTATGCAGAAGCGGGTGCTACTATCGTCTTTAACGATATCAATCAAGACTTGGTCAATAAAGGGATTGAAGCTTATCGTCAAGTCGGCATCGAAGCCCATGGGTATGTCTGTGACGTGACAGACGAGGACGGTATCCAAGCCATGGTCAAGCAAATCGAACAAGAGGTTGGTGTCATTGACATCCTCGTTAATAACGCTGGTATTATCCGCCGCGTTCCAATGTGCGAAATGAGCGCCGCTGATTTTCGTAAGGTCATCGATATTGACTTAAACGCACCATTTATCGTTTCAAAAGTAGTTATTCCTTCTATGATAAAGAAAGGGCATGGAAAGATTATCAATATTTGTTCGATGATGAGCGAACTGGGACGTGAAACAGTTAGCGCTTATGCTGCCGCTAAAGGGGGCTTGAAAATGTTGACCCGCAACATTGCGTCTGAATACGGTGGAGCCAATATCCAATGTAACGGAATCGGGCCGGGTTATATTGCCACTCCTCAAACAGCACCTCTTCGTGAGTTGCAAGAAGATGGTTCTCGCCACCCATTTGACCAGTTCATCATTGCAAAAACACCTGCTGCACGTTGGGGAAATCCTGAAGATTTAATGGGCCCTGCTGTCTTTCTCGCTAGTGACGCTAGCGACTTTGTCAATGGCCACATCCTATATGTAGATGGCGGTATCTTAGCCTACATCGGAAAGCAACCTGAGTAAAAATAGAAAGAGGATCTTATGAAAATTGCATTAATCAATGAAAATAGTCAAGCTAGCAAGAATCACATCATTTACGATAGTCTGAAAGAAGCAACCGATAAAAAAGGCTACCAATTATTTAACTATGGCATGCGTGGAGAAGAAGGTGAAAACTCATTAACGTACGTACAAAACGGCCTAATGGCTGCCATCCTTTTAAATACAAAAGCAGTCGACTTTGTTGTTACCGGCTGTGGTACGGGTGTAGGAGCTATGCTTGCTTTAAACAGCTTTCCTGGTGTTGTCTGTGGTCTAGCAGTGGACCCAACTGACGCTTACCTTTATTCTCAAATCAATGGTGGTAACGCCTTGTCTATCCCTTATGCCAAAGGATTTGGCTGGGGGGCAGAACTGACCCTCAAATTGATGTTTGAACGCTTATTTGCTGAAGAAATGGGCGGTGGCTACCCAAGAGAACGTGTAATCCCTGAACAACGCAACGCTCGTATCTTAAACGAGGTGAAACAAATCACCTACAATGATTTGATGACCATCCTTAAAACAATCGACCAAGACTTCCTCAAAGACACCATCTCTGGCAAATACTTCCAAGAATACTTCTTTGAAAACTGCCAAGATGATGAAGTCGCTGCTTATTTGAAAGAAGTATTAGCCAAGTAAAGCTATTCTAAACCAGAAAGGAACTAATGGATGACGAAAATATTACTGTTTGGCGAACCATTAATTCGAATCTCACCATTAGATGCCACCAGTATCGGCGATCATGTTGCCAGTTCGACTTATTTTGGCGGATCAGAAATTAACATCGCTTGTAATTTGCAAGCCCTGGGTATCTCAACAAAAGTCTTTACCGCACTCCCTGCCAACGAGATTGGAGATCGTTTTCTCACATTCTTGAAACAGCACCAAATCGATACCAGTTCAATCTGTCGGCTTGGCGATCGAATCGGCCTCTACTATTTAGAGAACGGCTTTGGTTGTCGTCAAAGTGAAGTTTTCTACGACCGCAAACATACGAGTATCAGCCAGATTCGACCAAACATGCTAGATATGGATTCTCTCTTTCAGGGGATTAGCCATTTTCATTTTAGTGGAATCACTGTAGCTATCGGTCAAGAGGCCCGTACGCTCCTTCTCCTACTCTTGGAAGAAGCCAAGCGCCTAGGGATTATCGTTTCAATGGATCTCAATCTGAGAACAAAGATGATTTCAGTCCTAGAAGCCAAGTATGAATTTTCTAAGTTTGCACGTTTCGCTGACTATTGCTTTGGTATTGATCCTCTCATGATTGATGACCAAAATCTAGAGATGTTCCCAAGAGACAGAGCCAGCCTAAAAGAGGTGGAAAATCGCATGCGACAATTAAAAGAAGCCTATGGTTTCAAGGCCATTTTCCATACCCTCCGCTCTAGTGATGAACAAGACAAAAATGTCTATCAAGCCTATGCTCTGGGAGAACGATTTGAAGAGTCTGTCCAACTAAAAACTGCAGTCTATCAACGAGTTGGTAGCGGGGATGCCTTTATATCTGGTGCCCTTTATCAACTACTCCATCATTCCTCCTTAAAAACTACCATTGACTTTGCAGTTGCGAGCGCAACTCTCAAATGTACTCTTCCAGGAGACCATCTCTCCACTTCCGCAGCTGGTATTGAAAAATTACTGGCAAATGCACAAGATATCATTCGTTAGGAGAATTACATGACCAAATCAGATACGATTATTGAACTAAAAAAACAAAAAATTGTCGCTGTTATTCGAGGAAATACAAAGGAAGAAGGACTGCAAGCCTCGATTGCTTGTATCAAGGGCGGTATCAAAGCTATTGAAATCGCCTATACCAATCAGTATGCAGGGCAAATCATCAAAGAACTTGTAGACTTGTATCAGGACGATCAAAGTGTTTGTATCGGTGCAGGTACTGTGCTTGATGCCGTAACTGCTAGAGATGCTATTCTAGCCGGAGCAAATTACGTTGTTTCTCCATCCTTCCATGCTGAAACTGCAAAAATGTGCAATCTCTATAGCACTCCCTACATTCCAGGCTGTATTACCCTCACAGAGATAACGACTGCACTTGAAGCCGGTAGTGAAATCATTAAACTCTTCCCAGGTAGTGCTCTCAGTCCAGCATATATCTCTGCAGTCAAGGCACCGATCCCACAAGTTTCCGTAATGGTAACCGGAGGAGTCGGCCTAAACAACATTCCTCAATGGTTCGCTGCTGGTGCAGACGCCGTTGGAATTGGTGGCGAACTCAATAAACTCGCTTCCCAAGGCGACTTTGACCGTATTAGCGAGATTGCCCAACAGTATGTTACACTCAGATAAAATGAAGTGAAAAAGGATAAGTGTTAACTTATCCTTTTTTAAAAGAAAAATCCGAAGATGTTTGGCCTTCTTCGGATTTTTTCTATTTTCCACAGTTTCATGTGATTCATCTTAGATGATGAACAAATCAGTTATTCTTTCCTCTACGGAATAGATAAGCCGCCCCAAGTAGCAAGAGCCCTAGACTTGCCAAAATTGACTGACCTTCTCCTGTCTGAGGGAGATTCTTTTGATCCGAATGGTTCTTTTCTTCTTCAGATTTTTCCTTTTCTTTTGAATCCTGAGTTTGTGGTTGAGCTGCTTGTTCTAACTTTTTAAAGACTTCCTGATCTGGAGCTGATTCCTGGGTTTCAGGATTGTAGTAGGCAACCTTATAGTCATCCCCTTCTTTTCGAATGGTATAGACCCCACGTTTCAAGACTTGGAATTGGTTGGAAATAGTAGAGACAGAATCATCATATTTCACAATGCCCCAAACTCCTTGTTTGGCATCATAAACAGACTGAAGGGTCTCATTGTTATCAATGAGACTACTTTCTAACTCTTTTGCCATTTGATTGAAGGTGGCACGATCCACGTTAGGGATGAGCATATAGCCATAAGAATCCCCATTTTGCTTATGAGCCTGACTAATCGTAAGAAATTCATTTTCAACTTCCTTGTCTGACTGTCCTTCATTGATATCCTTCCAAGATCCCTTTTGAACAGCCTTACTCATACTAATTGAACTCTTCTTAAAGAAAAAGTAACCAATATTCTTTTTCGAATCGGACGATTCTAAAAAGACACTTTGGGTTTCAGGATAATCCTTTTCTTGTTCCGTGAGGGAGGCTTCTTTATCATTGACATAGACTTTATATGGATCACTTGATTCCAGTTTTCTCTGGTCAATTGTAGTTGCAGCAGTATCTGTTGAAGTGTTTTGGATATTGCTTCCTAAAAAGGCGATCTTATCCTTCAGCATAAACCAGCTCTTATGAGCAGTCAGTGTTTGATTCCAGTTAGTGAAATCCATGGTTGCTGTCGCATTGGCCTCATCTAGTTTGCTCGTTCCAACGAAAGCAGACGGTAGAACTTTACCTGTATCACTATCCGATCTCTTAGCATCTGTCTCTGTCGTACCAGGCATCTTATATGGATTAACTGTCGGCCAGTAGCCTTCGCTATAGTGACTCAAATCGCCATTGTAAAGATAGAACATCCCATCACTCGTATACCAACCACGTTTGTTTTCCTTGTTCATGTGTTCGTAATTCAAGGTACGACTGGAAAAGAGTGACAAGCCAAATCCAAACCCTTTCTCTGCATTGTACATGGCTGTTTTATCCATCTTATTAAAGGCAGATAGGTAACTGGTTCTTGGAACACTTGCGACTCCAGCATCGCTTAACAAAGATTGCATCAAACTGATATCCTTATAAGTCTTCAAATTCTTAAAGACATCATAATAACTATCCGATTGAACAATGGTCTTCACAAGACTCTGCAACCGTTGTTTGGTTTCTCCTTCAGACATATCCGCTATCCGGTGAATCCCTCTTAGTACTTCTACTGCGGCCACATGCCCCTCGCTATTTGCACGACTGATCGAGCGTCCACGGCTCATATCCATCAGCTCTCCGTTCACTAGCAAAGGAGCAAACGATTTATCAATCCAGTGGTACATAGTTTGCATCTTATCTTTATCGATTGGGCTCTTGGTCTTTTGAATGACTGGCAACAGTTGAGACAGGCCATCAATCAAGACATTCCCATAAGCACCCGTATAGGCAACATTGGTGTGGTCAATATAGGATCCATCTTGATAAAAACCTTCACCTTGGTCTACTAACTTAAACACTTGCTCAATCGAACGAATGGTAGAAGAAATTTCCTGGTCATTCTTGCGCAGTAAACCAGCTATTACTTTTACCCTTCCCATATCCACTAAGTTTCCACCTAGGGCCTTAAATGGGTTATCAGTCGTCTTTCGGAAATGTTCGGGATCTGGCACAAATTTTTCAATCACATCTGTATATTTTTTTATTTCCTCATCTGAGAAGTATTCTTTCATCAGAGATAAGGTATTGTTGATGGCACGAGGTGTACCGATTTCATAATCCCACCAATTCCCAACAATGCTCTTTTCACTATTGTAGACATGTTCGTGCATCCATTCTATGGAGTCCCTAACCGTTCGAATGACAGTCTCATCTTGATAATAACGAGAAGATGGATTGGTCACTTGTTTGGCCATCTCCTCCAATTTCCGGTAGGTAGCAGTCAGATTTGCAGAAGTTTTATAATTTGAAAATTTCTCCCACAAATAGGTACGATCTGCTTGATTAGAAAGACTGGCTAAGCTATCCGCAACCTTTCCTTCTAGTTCCTGGTTTAGTTTAGCCATCTGTTCATTATAAGCATCATAGTATTGATTACCAGCGATGATGCCATTCCAGTCATCGAGACGGTCTGTATACTCATCTCTAACAGACGCCAAAACCTTCAAAGGAACCTTTTTCACTTCCTTTCCATCTTTGCTGACAATGATATTGGTTGTTCCTTCTTTAAGAGGTTCTAAAATGCCATTTTTGACAGAGGCAAGGTCTGGATTTTCAATCTTATAAGTATAATCTTGAACAGCGAAGACATGTTTCTTGCCTAGAGGTAAATCAATCTTTTCTTCAAGCGTTTTATTATCTGTTTGAGAAGGGTTAGACGGTTGCTTCTCTACTTCTACAAGCTCAATATCCTTAAACGAAACTGTGCCTGTTCCTGTCTCGTAGAACAACTCTAGCTTGATCTTATCCACCTCTAAAGTCGGGCTATAGTCTGCTTCAATGGTCTGCCAATCCTTTGTTCCTGATGTTGTTGCAGAATTCCACAATTGCTTGTCCTTACCACTTTCCTCAATGATACGAATCTTGGCAATCCCCACTTTGTTGTTTGTCTTAATCTTGAAACGCAGCTTATACTTTTTCTTAGCTTCAATAGTGACCATACGGTGAACTACAGCTCGTAGTTTCTCCGAACTAGAGATCGTAACAACTCCATCCTTGGCTTCAATGACCCGAGTTGAAGCGTCACCAGAACTGTTCTTCTGGTCAACCCAAACTGACCAGCTCTTGGCTTTGCTTCCTGTCCAGAACCCACTTTTTTCCTCAGTCTGACTAAAATCACCATTTTCAACTAAATTTTTAGCATCCCTTTGCTGAGGCTGGGGATTTTTCTGACCTTGCTGAATGGTATTCGTAGTTGTTTCTTCCGCTCCAACTGTCATATAATGGTTTAATAAAAAACCTGATAAAATAAGAGAAGACAAACTCACAATGAGCTTCTTTGTTTTTGTTTGCATGTATACACTCCAATAAACATATTGTAAAATCAATAGGAACTAAATCTCAAAAAAGAGATCTATAACAACTAAGTAAACCGGTTTGATTAAATCATACCATTTTTAATGTTGTTTGTAAACGGTTTCTATCATATTAAGGGCTTATTCTTCAATAATATCTTCCATCCAACTCGACGAAAAAAGTAAAAACTGTTACAATGTAGAAAAAGAAAAGAGGCCCTTATGACTTCACTTTATGATTTTTCCGTTTTAAACCAAAACAACCAAGTAACTCCCTTGGATAGCTATCGTGGCAAAGTTCTCTTGATTGTCAACACTGCTACTGGATGTGGTTTAACGCCCCAGTACCAAGGGCTCCAAGAACTCTATGAACGCTATCAAGATCAGGGCCTCGAAATATTGGATTTCCCTTGCAATCAGTTTATGGGACAAGCACCCGGCAGCGCAGAGGAAATCAATAGCTTCTGTAATCTACACTATCAGACCACTTTCCCTCGCTTTGCCAAGATCAAGGTCAACGGCAAGGAAGCAGATCCTCTTTATGTTTGGCTAAAAGACCAGAAATCTGGTCCGCTAGGAAAACGAATCGAATGGAATTTTGCTAAGTTTCTCATTGGCCGAGATGGGCAAGTCCTTGAGCGCTTCTCTTCCAAAACAGACCCCCAAACCATCCAAGAGTCTCTCCAAAAGATACTCTAATTTCTTTTTAAAACGTGTCCTTTCATTTAGTTTGAGACTTGAAAGGATGCTTTTTTTCTTTAAAAAGTAACTTATTTTCTTTAATTTATATTTATTTTTTGCTTTTTCGCTATTGCAATTCTTTTATTAATTTAGTATATTTGTTATATTAAGAGTTTTCAGTCATTTTAAGGGAGAAATGACCTTTTAAATTTTTTACCTCAAAATGAAAGCGCTTTATAAACAGGAGGTAAGGTAGCTTACAAATTATCAGAGAGTTTTTTCATTAAATCAAGTTGTAACCAAGTCAGACTTGGGCTTGGGCAGTAGCTGACTGCCTTTCTAAAAACTAGGAGTATATTATGAATCGATACCTTTTTGAAAAAGGGCAAACATTTAGCATTCGGAAGTTAACCGTAGGTGTGGCCTCTGTCATCGTCGGACTGGCATTTTTTGCTTCTGGAACCGTGCGTGCGGACGAAACCCCTCCTGCCACAAGATCCAATTTAGATCAGCAAATTGAACAAGTCGCAGATATAGAAGAAAGCAAGGCTGAACAAGTCAAAGAAGAAGGTCGTGTAGAAGCTGAAAAACAAGAAACACCTGCTACCGATACCAACAGTGCTGACTTGCTCCCTGAAGACATTCAGGACCGTGCCTATCCCGACACACCTGTCAAAGAACTCGATACGACTACTATCGTTGACCAGAAAGCTAGTCCAAAGGTAGAAACTGAGAGCATTCTAAAGGATAAGGAAGAAGCTCCAAAAGAAGCTGAGAATGGAAACCGGGCTATTATTAACGGTGGTCAAGACCTCAAACACATCAACTACGAGGGACAACCTGCAACTGCTGCTACTATGGTTTACAGCACTTACAATGCAGGGGAGCAACGCTACCTCGTTTCAGGCTCAGGTATCTTTGTAGCCCCTAACCTGATCCTTACCGTTGCTCATAACTTCCTAGAAGCAAATAAAGAAACTGGCGAAGGTCACATTCGTGGTGGGAAATCTGCCCAGTTCTACTATAACGTTGGTTCAAACAGCGAAAAGAAAAACTCACTGCCATCTTCTGGAACTACGGTTTTATTCAGAGAAAAGGACATCCATTTCTGGAATAAGAAAGAGTTTGGAAAAGGCTATAAGAACGACCTTGCTCTTGTAGAAGCTCCTATTCCTCTTCCGATTGCTAGTCCAAACAAAGCAGCAACCTTTGCGCCTTTAGCGGATCACAAGACGCATCAGCCGGGAGAAGCCATCAGTACGATTGGCTACCCAACTGACTCGAGCTCAAAAGAACTGAAACAACCTATCCTAGCCGGTCAGCTTTACAAGGCAGATGGGACCATCCGAACTGTTGAATCCTATGATGATAAGGGAACGACCGGTATCACCTACCAAACCACTTCTGTATCTGGTTTGTCTGGTGGTGGAATTGTGGATAGCCAAGGAAAAGTTCTGGGGGTTCACCAACACGGAACCGTTGACAATGGTGTTCCTGAAAAGGATCGCTTTGGTGGCGGACTCGTCCTTTCACCTGAACAACTGAAATGGGTTAAGGATATGATTGCCAAATATGGTGTGAAAGGCTGGTACCAAGGAGATAACGGAAATCGTTACTACTTTACCGATGAAGGACGTATGCTTCGGAATGAGAAAGCTGTTATCGGAAGCAACGAATATTCCTTCAACCAAGATGGGATTGCTACCTTGACCAAGGGAGTTGAATACGGTCGTGTGGTTATTCAACACGAAGACGAAGAAGGAAATCCTGTCAAAGATAATGATACCTTCATCGAACAGACAGCTGTTGATTCTCCATTTGACTACAATTTCAAAAAAGAAATCGAGAAAACAGACTTCTATCAAAAGAATAAAGACAAATACGAAATTGTATCCATTGATGGCGTAGCAGTCAATAAACAGCTAAAAGATACTTGGGCTGAAGAGCACAATGTTGTCAGCAAAGCGCCTGCCGGTACACGTGTCATCAAGGTGGTCTATAAAGTCAACAAAGGCTCTTTCAAAGTTTACTACCGTCAAAAAGGAACAGCTACTGAACTAGCGGAAGCGACAGTTGATAACAATGACGGTCAAGAGTATGATGTTTCCTTTGTCAACACCTTCCATGCCAAAGACATTGCTGGCTACCGTCCAGTAAAAGTTAGCTTGGAAGCAAGAATCCAGCAAAAAGGTGTTAATGAGGTCGTCTTTGAATACGAGCCAGTCGCTGATACAGCTAATCCAACGACTCCGACTCCTCCAGCCGCTCATCCAGAAGATAAGGAAACTGAGATTGGCAACCACGGACCTCTTCCAAGCAAGGCTCAACTTGATTACCACAAGGAAGAATTGGCAGCCTTCATCCACTACGGAATGAACACTTATACCAATTCTGAATGGGGAAATGGGA
>CAUVGG010000014.1:0-19561 GCA_963551305.1 uncultured Streptococcus sp. | reverse complement strand
TACCCAAATCATCGGTAATCTGCCACAAATTTTTCTGGGACTAGTGCTGGTTTGCGCTCTATCTGTACTTTTAGCCCTCACTTTCTACAAAAGAAGTTCCAAGATGCGGGTCTTCTCAATGTTAGCACGGATTCCCTTTCTAGGAATCTTTGTCCAGACTTATTTGACGGCTTATTACGCGCGTGAATGGGGCAATATGATTTCACAGGGGATGGAGCTGATGCAGATTTTTCAGATCATGCAGGAACAGGGTTCTCAGCTCTTTAAAGAAATCGGTCAAGATTTGGCTCAAGCCCTGCAAAATGGCCGCGAATTTTCTCAAACCATAGCGACCTATCCTTTCTTTAAAAAGGAGTTGAATCTCATCATCGAGTATGGGGAAGTCAAGTCCAAGCTGGGGAGTGAGTTGGAAATCTATGCTGAAAAAACTTGGGAAGCCTTTTTTACCCGAGTCAACCGCACCATGAATCTGGTGCAGCCACTGGTTTTTATCTTTGTGGCCCTGATTATCGTTTTACTTTATGCGGCAATGCTTATGCCCATGTATCAAAATATGGAGGTAAATTTTTAAAATGAAAAAACTCATGACAAATTTAAAAAAAGCCCAGGTTAAAGCTTTCACTCTGGTAGAAATGTTAGTCGTTTTGCTCATCATCAGCGTTCTTCTCTTGCTCTTTGTGCCCAATTTGACCAAGCAAAAGGATACCGTAGATGATAAAGGAAAAGCTGCTGTTGTCAAGGTGGTGGAAAGTCAGGCAGAACTCTATCGCCTAGATAAAAATGAAGAGGCTAGTCTAAGTCAATTACAGACGGACGGACGTATCACAGCAGAGCAAGTCAAGGCTTATAAAGACCACTATGCGAAACAAAAAACAAGTCAAACGGTTGCAGATTAAGGCCTTTACCATGTTTGAAAGTCTCTTGGTTTTGGGACTTGTGAGTATCCTTGCTTTGGGCTTGTCTGGATCTGTCCAGTCCAGTTTTGCAGCGGTGGAGGAGCAGATTTTCTTTATGGAGTTTGAAGAACTCTATCGGGAAACGCAAAAACGCAGTCTAGCCAGTCAGCAAAAGACCAGCTTGAATTTAGATGGACAGACGATCAGCAATGGCAGTCAAAAGTTGACAATTCCAAAAGGAATTCAGGGACCATCAGGACAAAGCATTATATTTGATCGAGCTGGGGGCAATTCCTCTCTGGCTAAGGTTGAATTTCAGACTAGCAGAGGAGCGATTCGCTATCAATTATATCTAGGAAATGGAAAAATTAAACGCATTAAGGAAACAAAAAATTAAGGCAGTGATTTTACTGGAAGCGTTGGTCGCTCTAGCTATCTTTGCCAGCATTGCGACCCTTCTTTTGGGACAAATCCAACAAAATCGACGGTTAGAGGCAGAAATCTTGCAAAAGGAAGAAGTCTTGCGTGTGGCGAAGATGGCTCTGCAAACAGGGCAAAATCAGGTAAACATAAATGGAGTTGAGATTCAGGTATTTGCTAGTGAAAAAGGATTGGAGGTCTACCATGGTTCAGAGAAATTGCTCGATCTTAAAGAGCAGTAAGGTAAGAGCTTTCACTCTTTTAGAATCTCTGATTGCCCTTATCGTCATTAGCGGAGGTTTGCTCCTTTTTCAAGCTATGAGTCAGCTCCTCATTTCAGAAGTTCGTTACCAGCAGCAAAGCGAGCAAAAGGAGTGGCTCTTGTTTGTGGATCAACTGGAGGCAGAGTTAGAGCGTTCGCAGTTTGAAAAGGTGGAAGGCAATCTCCTTTATGTGAAGCAAGATGGCAAGGATATCGCTATGAGCAAGTCCAAATCAGATGATTTTCGGAAAACCGATAGCAGTGGACGGGGTTACCAGCCAATGGTTTATGGACTCAAATCAGCTCAAATTACAGAGGAAAATCAATTGGTTCGCTTTCATTTCCAATTTCAAAAGGGCTTAGAAAGGGAATTTATCTATCGTGTGGAAAAAGCAAAAAGTTAAGGCAGGAGTTCTCCTATACGCAGTCACCATGGCAGCCATTTTTAGCCTTTTGTTGCAGTTTTATTTGAATCGGCAAGTCGCCCATCATAAAGACTTTACCCTAAACAAAGAAAAGTTGGTCGCTTTTGCCATGGCTAAACGAAGCAAAGATAAGGCTGAGCAAGAAAGTGGGGAACGAGTCTTTAACTTAGGAAAAGTTACTTATCAAAATACCAAAACAGGTTTTGCAACAAGTGTTCGTATGAATAAGGGCAACTATGAATTTCTCTTTCCTCCGATGAAAATCCAAGAAAAGAAAACAGCTAAAAAGGAAGAGGTAGCGACTGATTCAAGCAATCAAGCAGGGAAGAAAAAATCAGAAGAAAAGCCTGAAAAGAAAGCCAATTCCTAGGCAATTCAACTTCTTTGTGTTACACTAAAAGCATGAAACACGATTTTAATCACAAAGCAGAAACCTTTGATTCGCCCAAAAATATCTTTCTTGCAAACTTGGTTTGTCAAGCAATTGAAAAACAGATTGATTTTCTATCAGACAAGGCAATACTGGACTTTGGTGGTGGGACGGGTCTGTTAGCCTTGCCTCTAGCTAAGCAAGCCCAGTCGGTTACCCTTGTAGACATCTCGGAGAAAATGCTGGAGCAAGCCCGTTTGAAAGCAGAGGACCAAGAAATCAGGAATCTTCAACTCTTGGAGCAGGATCTACTGGCAAATCCCTTGGAGCAGCAATTTGACCTGATTGTTCTCAGTCGAGTTCTTCATCATATGCCTGATCTAGATGCGACTCTTGCTATGTTTCACCATCATCTTAGGGAGAATGGACAAGTCCTCATCGCTGATTTTGTCAAGACAGATACCAACCACCACGGCTTTGAGCTGACTGAACTGGAAAATAAGCTCGCCCAGTTTGGTTTTTCGAGCATTGATAGTCAGATTCTTTACAGTGCTGAAGACCTGTTTCAAGGAAATTACTCAGAACTCTTTTTTACAGTAGCCCAAAAATCACTCGCCTAGTCAGGGAGTGATTTTTCTATAAGGATGGAAAAAAGAAGGGAAATTTGATAAGATAGGAATATGGATTTTGAAAAAATTGAACAAGCTTATACGTATTTACTAGAGAATGTCCAAGTCATCCAAAGTGATTTGGCGACCAACTTTTATGATGCCTTGGTAGAGCAAAATAGTATCTACCTAGATGGCGAGACCGAGCTGGAGCAGGTCAAGGAGAACAATCAAGCCCTTATGCGCTTAGCCCTTCGCAAGGAAGAGTGGCTCAAGACCTACCAGTTTCTCTTGATGAAGGCAGGGCAAACGGAGCCTTTGCAGGCTAATCACCAGTTTACGCCGGATGCCATTGCCCTCCTCTTGGTACTTATTGTGGAAGAGTTGTTTGATCAAGAGGAAATTAGCATCCTCGAAATGGGTTCTGGGATGGGGATTCTGGGCGCTACTTTCTTGACTTCTCTTGCTAAAAAGGTGGATTACTTGGGAGTCGAAGTGGATAATTTGCTAATTGATCTGGCGGCTAGTATGGCAGATGTGATCGGTTTGCAGGCAGGATTTGTTCAAGGTGACGCCGTTCGTCCGCAAATGCTTAAAGAAAGCGACGTGGTCATCAGTGACTTGCCTGTTGGCTATTACCCAGACGATGCCATCGCTTCGCGCTATCAAGTGTCTTCTAGTCAAGAGCATACCTATGCCCATCATTTGCTGATGGAACAAGGCCTCAAGTACCTTAAGTCAGATGGCTATGCTATTTTTCTAGCTCCGAGTGATTTATTGACCAGTCCTCAAAGTGACTTATTAAAAGGGTGGCTCAAAGACGAAGTGAGTCTGGCTGCTATCATCGCTCTGCCGGAGGATATTTTCTCAACTGCAAGCCAAGCTAAAAGTATTTTTGTCTTACAGAAGAAAAGAGACAAGGAAATAGAACCCTTTGTTTACCCTCTTACTAGCTTGCAAGATCCGTCAGTTTTGTTGACCTTTAAAGAAAATTTTCAAAATTGGAGCAAAGGTACTGAAATATAAAAGAGATTTTGTTATAATAGATGAAAACGCTTAAAAAGAGGTATCATCTTATGACAAAAACAATTGCAATCAATGCAGGAAGCTCAAGCTTGAAATGGCAACTTTATCAAATGCCTGAAGAGAAAGTTTTGGCTAAAGGCTTGATTGAACGTATTGGATTGAAAGATTCAATTTCAACAGTAAAATTTGACGGTCGTTCGGAGCAACAAATTCTTGATATTGAAGACCATACACAAGCCGTTAAAATTTTATTGGATGACTTGATTCGTTTTGACATCATCAAAGGGTACGACGAGATTACAGGTGTCGGACACCGCGTCGTTGCAGGTGGTGAATATTTCAAGGAATCAACAGTTGTTGAGGGAGATGTGATAGAAAAAGTTGAGGAGTTGGGACTCTTAGCTCCTCTTCACAATCCAGCCAACGCAGCTGGAATTCGTGCATTTAAGGAATTGCTTCCAGATATTACCAGTGTTGTTGTATTTGATACTTCATTCCACACAACCATGCCAGAAAAGGCTTATCGCTACCCTCTACCAACTAAATACTACACAGAAAACAAGGTTCGTAAATACGGTGCCCACGGGACAAGCCACCAGTTTGTCGCAGGAGAAGCAGCGAAACTTTTGGGCCGTCCTCTAGAAGATTTGAAATTGATTACCTGCCATATTGGTAATGGGGCTTCTATCACAGCTGTTAAGGGCGGGAAGTCTGTAGATACTTCTATGGGATTCACACCACTTGGCGGTGTGATGATGGGAACTCGTACAGGAGATATTGACCCTGCTATCATCCCTTATCTCATGCAATATACAGAGGATTTCAATACCCCAGAAGATATTAGCCGCATTCTCAATCGTGAATCAGGGCTCATGGGAGTTTCTAGTCAGTCAAGCGATATGCGTGATGTGATTGCTGCCATGGAAGCAGGGGACCATGATGCGACTTTGGCTTATGAAATGTATGTTGATCGTATCCAAAAACATATCGGTCAGTACCTTGCAGTCCTAAATGGAGCAGATGCGATTATCTTCACAGCAGGTATCGGTGAAAATGCAGCAGATTTCCGTGAGGATGTCATTTCAGGTATCTCTTGGTTTGGTTGTGATGTAGATCCAGAAAAGAATGTCTTTGGTGTAACGGGAGACATCTCAACTGACGCAGCGAAAATCCGTGTCTTGGTTATTCCAACAGATGAAGAATTGGTGATTGCACGCGATGTTGAGCGCTTGAAAAAATAAGTAAATACACGTAAAATTTGATTGTGAAAAGAAGTTGGGAAAGAGATTTTCCAGCTTTTTTTATGTAGAAAATGTCTAAAACCTTGCTGTTATTGGCTTTTTCAAAAAATATGGTATAATAGTAGTAATTTAATAGATGGAGTTGAGTTTTGAAGAAAAGCTTTCGTGTAAAAAGAGAGAAAGATTTTAAGGCGATTTTCAAGGACGGAACGAGTTTTGCCAATCGAAAATTTGTTGTCTATCAATTGGAAAACCAGCAAAACCATTTTCGAGTAGGGCTGTCCGTCAGCAAAAAGCTGGGGAATGCAGTTACCAGAAATCAAATTAAGAGACGAATCCGGCACATTCTACAAAGTGTAAAAGGGAGTTTAGTAGAGCATGTTGATTTTGTCGTGATTGCCCGAAAAGGGGTGGAAACCTTGGAATATGCAGAGATGGAGAAAAATCTACTCCACGTATTAAAGTTATCAAAGATTTACCAGGAAGGAAATGGGAGTGAAAAAGAAACTACAGTTGACTAGTTTGTTGGGCTTGTCCTTGTTTATCATGACAGCCTGTGCAACAAATGGTACAGCTAGCGATATAACAGCAGATTCGACAGATTTTTGGAGTAAATTCGTCTATTTTTTTGCTGAAATTATCCGCTTTTTGTCCTTTGACATTAGTATCGGAGTGGGGATTATCCTCTTCACAATCTTGATTCGGACGATTCTATTACCGGTCTTTCAGACACAGATGGTTGCCTCTAGAAAAATGCAAGAGGCTCAACCACGCATCAAGGCTTTGCGAGAGCAATATCCGGGTCGTGATATGGAAAGTAGAACCAAGCTAGACCAGGAGATGCGCAAGGTTTATAAAGAGTTAGGGATCAAGCATTCATCCTCTCTCTGGCCAATTTTAATACAAATGCCGGTCCTCTTGGCGCTCTTTCAAGCCTTGAGTCGAGTAGACTTTTTGAAAACAGGTCACTTTTTATGGATTAATTTGGGAGGAGTAGATACAAGTTTTGTCCTTCCGATTTTGGCAGCAGTCTTTACCTTCTTGAGTAGCTGGTTATCGAATAAAGCTTTGTCCGAAAAAAGTGGGGCTACGACAGGGATGATGTATGGTATGCCTGTATTGATCTTTGTTTTTGCCATCTCTGCCCCAAGTGGTGTAGCCTTGTACTGGGCTGTATCCAATGCTTATCAAGTTTTGCAAACCTATTTCTTGAACAATCCTTTCAAGATTATTGCTGAAAGAGAAGCAGTGGCGCAAGCAGAAAAAGATTTAGAAGGTAAGAAGAGAAAAGCCTTGAAAAAAGCACAGAAAAAGAAAAAATAAGGAGGAATCTGGTAATGGTATTATTTACAGGTTCAACGGTTGAAGAAGCAATCCAAAAAGGATTGAAAGAATTAGACATTCCAAGAATGAAGGCCCACATCAAGGTCGTTTCGAAAGAGAAAAAAGGGTTCTTAGGCTTGTTTGGTAAGAAGCCAGCTCAAGTTGATATCGAAGCGATTAGTGAAACGACAGTAATCAAAGCCAATCAGCAGGCCGTCAAGGGTGTTCCTAAAGAAGTCAATGAAAAGAATGAACCAGTGAAGACCGTCAGTGAAGCAACAGTTGATTTGGGGCATGTAGTGGAAGTCATCAAGAAGATTGAAGAAGAAGGTCAAGGTGTTTCTGAAGAGGTCAAGGCTGAAATCCTGAAAAATGAAAAGCATGCTAGCACGATTTTGGAAGAAACAGGTCATATTTCAATTTTAAATGAACTTCAAGCAGAAGATGTTATTGAGGAAGTGGAATCTGCTCCGGAAAAAGAAACTGAAACGCAGGAAGCAGCAAGCCAATCGTTGGAAGACTTGGGCTTGAAAGTAGAGCCAAGTTATGATATCGAACAAGTGGCAACAGAAGTAGCTAGCTACGTTCAAACCATTGTGGATGATATGGATGTTGAAGGTACGATTTCGAGCGACTACAATCGCCGCACCATCAATCTTCAAATTGACACCAATGAACCAGGTCGTATTATCGGCTATCACGGAAAAGTCTTGAAAGCTCTTCAACTGTTAGCGCAAAATTACCTTTACAATCGCTATTCGAGAACTTTCTACATCACAATCAATGTCAATGATTACGTTGAACACCGTGCAGAAGTCTTGCAAACCTACGCTCAAAAATTGGCGACTCGCGTTTTAGAAGAAGGACGTAGCCAACAAACAGATCCAATGTCAAATAGCGAACGCAAGATTATCCATCGCATTATTTCACGCATGGATGGCGTGACGAGTTATTCTGAAGGTGACGAGCCAAATCGCTATGTTGTCGTAGATGCAGAATAAGCAAAGTAAAATCAGGTTCATCCTGATTTTTTGCTAGGAAAGGAAAGATTCAGATATGCTGAAAGCAGTTAGAGAATATCTATCATTTGCAGGGGTCCAGTATCGTAATCCTGATAAAGCTGGTGATGAAAGAGAAAAGATGCTGGAATTGCGTCACAAAGGCCAAGAGGCTCGGAAGTCTTTTACAGAATTGGCCAAAACCTTTCAAGCAAGTCATTCAGAATGGCAACTCCAACAGACTAGCCAGTGGATGAATCAAGCACAACGCTTACGGCCACATTTCTGGGCCTATCTACAGAGAGACGGACAAGTAACAGAACCTATGATGGCTCTTCGTTTGTATGGAACACCTGCTGACTTTGGGATTTCTTTGGAAGTTAGTTTCATCGAGCGAAAGAAAGATGAACAGACCTTAGACAAGCAAGCCAAGGTTTTAGAGCTTCCAGCGGTAGAAGGAATTTATTATCTAGTCTACTCAAATGGAGAAAGTCATAAGGTGGAGGCTACTGAGGAGAATCGCCGTACTTTACGAGAGAAGCTGAGAAATCAAGAAGTTCGTAAAGTCTTAGTCAAGTCAGATGTTTCCTTCATTGAAAATCAGTCAGTAGAAGCGATATTGGAGGAGCTAGAAGACGCTTATACCCGCTTGCTCCCGTACTATGAAGTGACGAGGGAATGAAAAATCAAATGTGTTAGATGAACGCAAATTGTTTTATTGCTATTCTATGCATTTTTTCATATAATAGAAAAATAGGATGTGTGATTCATTAATCACCTCAAAGAGAAAGGAAATTCTATGTCAAATCTATCTGTTAATGCAATTCGTTTTCTAGGTATTGACGCCATCAACAAAGCAAACTCAGGTCACCCAGGGGTGGTTATGGGGGCTGCTCCAATGGCCTATAGCCTCTTTACAAAACAACTTCGTATCAATCCTGCTCAACCAAACTGGATCAACCGCGACCGCTTTATTCTTTCAGCAGGTCACGGCTCTATGCTTCTTTATGCCCTTCTTCACCTTTCTGGTTTTGAGGATGTTAGCATGGATGAAGTCAAGAACTTCCGCCAATGGGGTTCAAAAACACCAGGTCACCCAGAATTTGGCCATACTGCAGGGGTTGACGCTACAACTGGTCCTCTAGGACAAGGGATTTCTACTGCTACTGGTTTTGCCCAAGCAGAACGTTTCCTTGCAGCGAAATATAACCGCGAAGGCTTCAATATCTTTGACCACTATACTTATGTGATCTGTGGCGACGGAGATTTGATGGAAGGTGTTTCAAGCGAGGCAGCTTCATATGCAGGTTTGCAAAAACTCGACAAGTTGGTTGTTCTTTATGATTCAAATGACATTAACTTGGATGGTGAGACAAAAGATTCCTTCACAGAAAGTGTTCGTGACCGTTACAATGCTTACGGTTGGCATACAGCCTTGGTTGAAGATGGGACAGACTTGGAAGCGATCCATGCTGCTATCGAAACAGCTAAAGCTTCAGGCAAACCATCTTTGATTGAAGTGAAGACTGTTATTGGATACGGTTCTCCAAACAAACAAGGAACCAATGCGGTACACGGTGCTCCTCTTGGAGCAGATGAAACTGCAGCAACTCGCCAAGCGCTTGGTTGGGACTATGAACCATTTGAAATTCCAGAACAAGTTTATGCTGATTTCAAAGAAAATGTTGCAGACCGTGGCGCATCAGCTTATCAAGCTTGGACAAATTTAGTTGCAGATTATAAAGAAGCTCACCCAGAACTGGCTGCAGAAGTAGAAGCTATTATCGACGGACGTGATCCAGTTAAAGTTACTCCAGCAGACTTCCCAGCTCTAGAAAACGGCTTCTCTCAAGCAACTCGTAATTCAAGTCAAGATGCTTTGAACGTTGTGGCAGCTAAGTTGCCAACCTTCCTAGGTGGATCAGCTGACCTAGCTCACTCAAACATGACTTACATCAAAACGGATGGACTTCAAGATGACGCTAATCGCTTGAACCGCAACATTCAGTTTGGTGTTCGTGAATTTGCTATGGGAACAATCTTGAACGGGATGGCTCTTCATGGTGGACTTCGTGTATACGGTGGAACTTTCTTCGTCTTCTCTGACTATGTGAAGGCAGCTGTCCGCTTGTCAGCCTTACAAGGACTTCCTGTGACTTATGTCTTTACCCACGATTCGATCGCAGTTGGGGAAGATGGTCCAACTCACGAGCCAGTTGAACACTTAGCAGGTCTTCGTGCCATGCCAAATCTCAATGTTTTCCGCCCAGCAGATGCGCGTGAAACTCAAGCAGCTTGGTACCTTGCGGTGACAAGTGAAAAAACACCAACTGCTCTTGTCTTGACACGTCAAAACTTGACTGTTGAAGAGGGAACAGACTTTGACAAAGTTGCAAAAGGTGCCTATGTTGTCTATGAAAATGCAGCTGACTTTGATACCATCTTGATTGCAACAGGTTCAGAGGTCAATCTGGCTGTCGCAGCTGCCAAAGAATTGGCTAGTCAAGGCGCAAAAGTCCGCGTAGTCAGCATGCCATCTACAGATGTCTTTGATAAACAAGATGCAGCTTACAAGGAAGAAATCCTTCCAAATGCAGTCCGCCGTCGTGTTGCAGTCGAAATGGGTGCAACTCAAAACTGGTACAAATATGTCGGTCTTGATGGTGCAGTTCTTGGAATTGATACCTTCGGAGCATCTGCCCCAGCACCAAAAGTATTGGCGGAGTACGGATTTACAGTTGAAAATCTAGTCAAAGTTGTTCAAAACTTGAAATAATCGCAGAAATCAGAGTGAAAGCTCTGATTTTTTTATCATCATAAAAGTAAGGCACAACCTTGTAAAAGTAGCTGAAATTTGATATAGTAGTCCTATGTAAAAGACAAAGGAGAAAACAATGAATCCAAATATTACTTTTTTAATCATGCTTGTAGGTATGATGGCCTTGATGTTCTTTATGCAACGTTCTCAAAAGAAACAAGCGCAAAAGCGTATGGAAAGCTTGAACAAGCTTCAAAAAGGCTATGAAGTTATTACAATTGGCGGCCTTTACGGAACAGTGGATGAAGTAGACACTGAGAAGAGAACAATCGTACTTGATGTAGATGGCGTTTATTTGACTTTTGAATTGGCTGCTATCAAGACCGTTTTGCCGCTCAAAGAGGCTGTGACACCAGAAGGAACAGTTGTTGACGAAAGTGGAGCAATCGAAGAATAAAACGGGACCTGTCACTCCCGTTTTTCTATGAAGTAAGAGGAAAAGGGATGAAAAAAATAGTATTTGTGTGCTTAGGAAATATCTGTCGCAGCCCTATGGCAGAGTTTGTGATGAAATCCATGACGAGCGATTACCAGATTGAGAGTCGTGCGACTTCGTCTTGGGAACATGGCAATCCGATTCATAAGGGAACGCAAGGGATTTTCCAGCAATATCAGATTCCTTATGACAAAGACAAAACATCACTCCAGGTTCGTAGAGAAGATTTTGAGTCATTTGATTACATTATCGGGATGGATGCTTCAAACGTTTCAGATCTGCGTCAAATGTGTCCTCAGGAATTGCAGCATAAGATCTACCCTTTTGCATCTGAAAGTGTTCCAGATCCTTGGTATACAGGAGATTTTGAGGAAACCTATGCTCGCATCACAAGTGGCTGTAAAAGCTGGCTAGATCGATTAGAAAATGAGAGTGACAATGGAAAAGCTTAAACAAATCTATGAAAAGTATAGAGTTTACCTAACTCGCCCTAGGCTAGAGTTCATTGCAGTAGTCGTAATTGCACTCTGTGCCCTTTCGGTATTTCTACTAAATACACCCAAAAAGGGTGTCCTGACACTTGATGGTGGTGCACTTGTTTATGATGGTACCCTGGTACGAGGGAAAATGAATGGTCAGGGGACCATGACCTTTGAAAATGGGGACCAATATACAGGTGATTTCAATAATGGAGCCTTTAATGGAAAAGGAACTTTCCAATCAAAAGATGGCTGGAAATACGAAGGTGATTTTGTAAATGGCCAGGCTGAAGGTCAAGGAAAGTTGACGACAGAGCAAGAAGTTGTCTATGAAGGAACCTTTAAACAAGGCGTTTTCCAACAAAAACAGTAGTCTCCAGATGAGGAGGCTATTTTAAAAGCGAGAAAGAAAGCGCTTTCTTTGATTAAATTCGGTAAATAACTATCAACTAGAAAAAACTTTGTGAAATAAAAAAATATTTTTCATAATTTCACAATCATCCAGATAAAACTCTATTGCACAGGTGGGTTGAGAAAAATTCACAAACTTAAGAAATTTCTTTGTGAAATGCTTATGAAACTGTTTACAAAGCATAAAAAAAGAGTTATAATAAACTTGTGAAAAAATTAACAAAGGATAACATCCTTAAAGGCTATGGAGGATAATATGGCTGATAAAAAAACAGTAACACCAGAGGAAAAACAACTTGCTGCTGAAAAGCATGTCGACGGTCTCGTGAAAAAAGCCTTGGTTGCGCTTGATGAAATGCGTAAGTTGAACCAAGAGCAAGTTGACTACATCGTAGCAAAAGCGTCTGTTGCAGCACTTGATGCGCACGGTATCCTTGCACAACACGCAGTTGAAGAAACTGGTCGTGGTGTATTTGAAGATAAGGCGACAAAAAATCTATTTGCCTGTGAACACGTAGTGAACAATATGCGTGGAGTTAAAACAGCTGGAGTTATCGAAGATGATCCAATTACAGGTTTGACGAAGATTGCGGAGCCGGTCGGAGTTATTTGTGGTATCACTCCGACAACAAACCCAACTTCAACAGCGATTTTCAAATCATTGATTGCTTTGAAGACACGTAACCCAATTGTTTTCGCCTTCCACCCATCAGCTCAAGAATCTTCTGCTCATGCTGCACAAATCGTTCGTGATGCAGCCATCGCAGCCGGTGCACCTGAAAACTGTGTTCAATGGATTACAGAGCCATCTATGGAAGCAACTGGGGCACTTATGAACCACGAAGGTGTTGCGACTATCCTCGCAACTGGTGGGAATGCTATGGTTAAAGCTGCATACTCATGTGGAAAACCAGCTCTTGGGGTAGGTGCCGGAAACGTTCCTGCCTATGTAGAAAAATCTGCTGACCTTCGTCAAGCTGCTCATGACATCGTTATGTCTAAATCATTTGATAATGGGATGGTCTGTGCATCAGAACAAGCCGTTATCATTGATAAAGAAGTGTATGACGAATTTGTAGAAGAATTCAAATCATATCACACTTACTTTGTAAACAAGAAAGAAAAAGCACTTCTTGAAGAATTCTGTTTCGGCGTGAAAGCAAACAGTAAAAACTGTGCAGGTGCTAAACTAAATGCAAACATCGTTGGTAAACCAGCAGCATGGATTGCTGAACAAGCAGGATTTAGTGTTCCAGAAGGAACAAACATCTTGGCTGCAGAATGCGCAGAAGTAGGACCAAAAGAACCGTTGACTCGTGAAAAATTATCACCAGTTATCGCTGTCCTAAAAGCTGAAGATACAGAAGACGGTCTTAAAAAAGCTCGTCAAATGGTTGAGTTTAACGGACTTGGTCACTCAGCAGCCATCCATACAAAAGACGAAGCTCTTGCTAAACGCTTTGGTACAGAAATCAAAGCAATGCGTATTATCTGGAACTCTCCATCTACTTTCGGTGGTATCGGGGACGTTTACAATGCCTTCATTCCATCATTGACACTTGGATGTGGTTCATACGGACGCAACTCAGTTGGTGATAACGTGAGCGCTATTAACCTTCTAAACATCAAGAAAGTAGGGAAACGTAGAAATAATATGCAATGGTTTAAAGTTCCTTCAAAAATTTACTTCGAACGCAATTCTATCCAATACCTTCAAACATGTGAAGATATTGAACGCGTTATGATTGTTACAGATAAATCTATCGAAAAACTTGGCTTTGTTCAACGCATTATTGACCAATTGAACAAACGCAGCAACCGTGTAACTGTCCAAGTCTTCTCAGACGTTGAACCAGACCCAGATATCACAACTGTAGAACGTGGTACTGAAGTAATGAGAGCATTTGAACCAGACACAATCATTGCTCTTGGTGGTGGTTCTCCAATGGATGCAGCGAAAGTAATGTGGCTCTTCTACGAACAACCACAAATCGACTTCCGTGACTTGGTTCAAAAATTCATGGACATCCGTAAACGTGCCTTCCGCTTCCCATCACTTGGTAAGAAAGCGAAGTACATCGGTATCCCAACAACTTCTGGTACAGGTTCAGAAGTAACACCATTTGCCGTTATCTCTGATAAGAAAAACAACCGCAAATACCCATTGGCTGACTACTCATTGACACCAACTATTGCCATTGTTGACCCTGCTTTGGTTGAGTCAGTTCCAGATTTCATCGCTGCGGATACAGGTATGGACGTCTTGACTCACGCGACTGAAGCTTACACTTCAAACTTTGCTAACGACTACACAGACGGTATCGCCCTTCAAACAATCAAACTTGTCTTTGAATGGTTGGAAAAATCTGTTAAGACAGCTGACCCAGAAGCACGTGAAAAAATGCATAATGCGTCTACAATGGCTGGTATGGCCTTTGCCAATGCCTTCCTTGGTATGAGCCACTCAATGGCCCACAAGATCGGTGGTGTTCACCATACTGTTCACGGACGTACAAACGCTATCTTGCTTCCATACGTTATCCGTTACAATGGTACTCGTCCATCTAAGACGACTACATGGCCTAAATACAACTACTGGAAAGCTGATGAGAAATTCCAAGACATCGCGAAAATGCTTGGCTTGCCTCACTCAACTCCAGAAGAAGCAGTTGAAGCTTATGCCAAAGCAGTTTACGATCTTGGTGTTGCAGTAGGTATCAAGATGAACTTCAAGGATCAAGGAATTGATGAAAAAGCTTGGAAAGACAGCTTGCATGAAATTGCCTTGCTTGCTTATGAAGATCAATGTTCACCTGCTAACCCACGCTTGCCAATGGTAGCTGACATGGAAGAAATCATGGCAGATGCTTACTATGGTTATGCAGAACGTCCAGGACGTCGTAAATAATCGTTTATCAGCCTAGAGGCAGGAGTTATCCTGTCTCTTTTTTTGTACATTTTTTGAAAAATGTTATAATAAAGGCATATGTTTGTTTGAATATCAAAGTGTTTGTTGTGATGCGAGGGAAAAATGAGAGAAGTGAATGATTTAGGGGAAAAGGTAAGACTCCTTAGAGAGGAGAAGGGTCTTAGTCGTCCAGTTTTTTGTGGAGATGAGTCAGAGTTATCCGTTCGTCAGTTGGTACGCATTGAAAAAGGAGAATTTCGTCCTACTATAAAAACACTAGAATACATTGCAGATAGGCTAGACATCCCATCCTATGTCTTGATGCCAGACTATAAGGAATTACCGAAGCGTTATCAAGAATTAAAGTACTTTCTTCTTCATCATCCTGACTATGGAGACAAAGAGTTGCAAGAGCAGAAGGAAGAATATTTTGATGAGATTTTTGAATATTTTTATGATGATTTGCCACGTGATGAGAAAGTGCTAGTGGATTGTCTTCAAGCTATAGATGCAGTGAGAATGACTAGTAATTCCTTATATGGAAGCAGTGTGATTGAGGACAGTCTTCAAGACTTACTATCCAGAGATGTATACAGGGCTGAGGAACTGTTGAAATTGAGACTGTATTTTCTTTGTCAGTTAATGGATGGTTTAAACGAGGGTGAGATAAAAAAGTCTGAGCATGAAACCATTCTTTGTTTTCATGACAAATTAAGTTCTCAGGTTGATAAGATAGAGTTCGATTGTTTGGACTTACTTAGAGACTCCTTGTTAGCTTCTTTAACTTGTATAGAGATTATGGGGTTGCTTCATTATTTTAAGAGGGCAGTCGAGACCTTAAATAAAATAGGACAGAAAACACGAGATTTTCAAAAACAACCGATTGTCTTGATGCTTGAGTGGAAATATTATATTCAGATGGATTATGAAACAGCCAAACAAAAGTATGAAGAAGCAAAAATGATGGCGAGAATGTTTGGAAATGAGAAGTTAATCGTTAGTTTAGACAATGAATGGACGGAGGATCTAGAAAGATATCGTTAAAGAGTTTATAGGAGTGACATTTCTGTCATTGGAGGAATGTCGCTTTTTTGTTACAATGAATTCGAAAAAAGAAGGAATTTTTTTGAATCTGATTCTGTTAGATTAATTTATATTAGCATTGTTTATTGTAGTTTGTAACGGTTCACGATATCACAAGTGATTAAAGGAGATTGTAATGTCCATTTTATCCATTAAAAATATTTCAAAATTTTACGTCTTGGATGGGAATAATAAAGAGCAGGCTCTAAGGAATATTAACCTGCAGATTGCTGAGGGGAAAATTACAGCGATTTATGGTCCGTCAGGCTGTGGCAAAACCAGTCTATTAAATATTATCAGCGGTTTAGATAGAGAGTACGAGGGAGTTTTAGATTTTAAAGGGGAGTCTCTCAGAGAACTATCGGAGATTGAATTGACTCAATTTCGCAAAGACAACATTGGGTTTGTCTTTCAAAATTTCAATCTCATCCCCCATCAATCTGTTCTGGATAATGTCAAGTTGCCTCTCTATGTCAAAGATTTATCGGATAAAGAAATGACAAGGATCGCTCAGGAGCAACTTCATAGTTTAGGGATGGAGCCTTTTATAGCTAAGAATGTAAAACAGCTTTCTGGCGGGCAAAAGCAACGTGTAGCCATTGCACGTGCTTTGGTAAATCAACCAGATATGATTGTAGCTGATGAGCCAACTGGGTCACTCGATTCTCAATCTCAGGAGATGGTTTTGGAAGTGTTCAAAAATTTGGCCCAAGCCGGGAAAACAGTACTGATTGTTACTCATAACCCAGAGGTTACTGAATATGCAGATGTGATTATCAAAATGAAGGATGGTGAAGTCGTTGAAGAAGTCAAAAAATAAAGGATTGTCCTTTAAAAACAAATTCAAACTTTCTTTAAGTAACTTTATGGAAAGAAAATGGCGTAACTTACTGATTGCAGTAGCGACCTCGATTGGTTTTGTAGGTGTATTGGTTTCGTTTGGGCTAGGAAATGCCTTGATTTCGATGATTGATGAAAATACCAACGGGGGGAAGCTCCCTTCTCAAGTTCAGATTGCGCTGAATTCTAGTGCTGCTGGCAGAGGTTTTTTGAACCAAGATGATAAGGACTATATCGTGGATACGATTGGGAAAGAAAATATTAAATATCTAGAAAGTCCTTTTGGCATGACCATGTCAAAAATTAGCATAGACGGACACGAAGTAGATTTTAGCCAAGCCATGCCGTCTTATGCTCAAGTCGTGAGTTTGTATGAAGACACAAGTATTTCTGTTAGTAGCAATGAAAAAGAAAAAGTGCTAGCAGGCTCCCTTTATACGGATGTTAACGAACAAGGATTGACGATTCCGATGAGTTTGCTCAAAAATTGGAACGAACAAACAGGAAACAATCTGACGGCTAGTGATGTTATTGGAAAACCAGTATCGGCAACCATTGTAGAAAATGCTGCTGAAGGTAGCAAGTTGGCAGGTTTTCAAACTTATATTGTGCGTGTCATCAATGACGAAGATGATGCAGAGGATAGCAATAGTTTCATGTCTTCCAACCAGATGGAAACGATTTTAAAAGAAGCTGAATTCACAAAGGCTGTATCCTATTTTATTCTGGAACTTAAAGATCCTTCTCGTACGAAAACAGTAATAGAAGAATTGCAGAAAAATAAAAAGTATACAGTTCTTTCTCAACAGGCCGTTCTTGATATTGTGATTACCTTTATTCGTGTCATTCAGGGATTGCTGATTGTACTTTCTTCACAAGCGATTGTGGTGGCAGCAGTTATGATAGGCATCATCATTTATATCAATATCATGCAACGTTCTAAGGAAATCGGTGTCATGAAGGCTGTTGGCTATCAAAATAGAGATGTGAAAGGAATCTTTATCTACGAAGCTCTTTGGATTGTAGGAATTGCCTTGTTTATAGCTTTCATCATTGCTCAAGGGATAGGAAGTCTAGCGAATGTTATTGTTCACCATTTCTATCCATCAATCTCTAAAGTTTTTGAATTAAATCTTCTCTCTATTTTAGAGACATTCATTTTTGCTTTGTTTCTTGGCTATATTTCTGCCTTCTTCCCAGCACGTAAGATTAGCAAAATGGATCCAGTGGAATCCTTACGCTATGAGTAGAGAAAGAAATTACAGAGGCATCCTATCAAAAAGAAACTGACATAGAAAATCAAGGTCAGCACTTGCAATTAAGCTCAAATAGTTATATAATAGGTTCGTTGAAAGGTGATTTGTAGTGATCCAAGTTACTCTTTTCACAATAAAATTTTCAGGATTTTCATAAGGAGGAAATCACTAATGGTAGTTAAAGTTGGTATTAACGGTTTCGGACGTATCGGTCGTCTTGCTTTCCGCCGTATCCAAAACGTAGAAGGTGTTGAAGTTACTCGCATCAACGACCTTACAGATCCAGTTATGCTTGCACACTTGTTGAAATACGACACAACTCAAGGTCGTTTCGACGGTACTGTAGAAGTTAAAGAAGGCGGATTTGAAGTTAACGGTAAATTCGTTAAAGTTTCTGCTGAACGTGATCCAGAACAAATCGACTGGGCTAACGACGGTGTAGAAATCGTTCTTGAAGCAACTGGTTTCTTTGCTACTAAAGCAGCTGCTGAAAAACACTTGCACGCTGGTGGTGCTAAGAAAGTTGTTATCACTGCTCCTGGTGGATCAGATGTTAAAACAGTTGTATTTAACACTAACCATGATATTCTTGATGGTACTGAAACAGTTATCTCAGGTGCTTCATGTACTACAAACTGTTTGGCTCCAATGGCTAAAGCTCTTCATGACAACTTCGGTATCGTTGAAGGTTTGATGACTACTATCCACGGTTACACTGGTGACCAAATGGTTCTTGATGGACCACACCGTAAAGGTGACCTTCGCCGTGCTCGTGCTGCTGCAGCTAACATCGTTCCTAACTCAACTGGTGCTGCTAAAGCAATCGGTTTGGTTATCCCTGAATTGAACGGTAAATTGGACGGAGCTGCTCAACGTGTTCCTGTTCCAACAGGTTCTGTAACTGAATTGGTAGCAGTTCTTGATAAGAACGTTACTGTTGATGAAGTAAACGCAGCTATGAAAGCAGCTTCTAACGAATCATACGGTTACACTGAAGATCCAATCGTATCTTCTGATATCGTAGGTATGTCATTCGGTTCATTGTTTGACGCAACTCAAACTAAAGTTCTTGACGTTGACGGTAAACAATTGGTTAAAGTTGTTTCATGGTATGACAACGAAATGTCTTACACTTCACAACTTGTTCGTACTCTTGAATACTTTGCAAAAATCGCTAAATAATTCTTGAGTCGACAAAAAAGCAAGGTCTCTGGCCTTGCTTTTTTTGTATATATAAGAATAGATGATAATGTCATCCATTCTTTTTTAATCCTTTTTCAAAAGTATCCGATAGAGCAGTGAAACTCAATTTTTCTAAGGTGAGTGGATGGGTAAAAGAAAGGCGAAAAGCATGAAGCATAAGCCGACTTGTTTTTGATTTACTATTATAGAGAGGGTCGCCCAAGATAGGATGCTTGTGATGAGAGAGGTGAACACGAATCTGATGCGTTCGACCGGTCTTTAGCTTGCAACGAACCAGAGAAGTCTTATTTGGGAATTGCTTTAATCGACTGATATGTGTTTCAGCGTATTGCCCATTTTTGGGATCTACTACTCGTTTTCTGCGATCATGACGATCACGCCCGATTTTATCTTGAAAGACAAGTTCTTTACTCTCTACTCGTCCTTCTACGAGTGCCCAGTACTCGCGAGCAATTTCTTTTTTCTCCAACAAGCGATTAAGAATGGGAAGAATAAAAGGGTTCTTAGCAAAAAGCACTAGCCCGCTGGTTTCCATATCTAGACGATGAACGACATAGC
>CAUVGG010000013.1:0-20413 GCA_963551305.1 uncultured Streptococcus sp. | reverse complement strand
GATAATCAGGAAAGCTAAGGGTCGGAGCAGCCTGATCTCCGCTAGTTCCGATAGGGTCAGTGTACTCAGGTTTTTCAACAGTAGGAGCTTCCTCTTGCCCTGCTGTTCCGATCGATTCGGTGTACTCAGGTTTTTCAACAGTAGGGGCTTCCTCTTGCCCTGCCGTTCCGATAGGCTCGGTGTATTCAGGTATTTTTACTGTTGGATCTTCTTCTTCTCCCGCAGTTCCGATAGGTTTAGTGTATTCAGGTTTTTCAACAGTAGGTGGCTCTTCTTGTCCTGCTGTTCCGATAGGCTCGGTGTATTCGGGAATTTTTACAGTAGGAGCTGGTTCGTCCCCCTTGCTTGTAGTTGGTTGCTTCTCGTCAACCTTTTTCTCATCTTTTTTAGTAAAGACGGCTACGACAGGACTGCTTGTGCTAGTTCCTTGAATGGCATAAGCTTCAATCGCTTTTCCAGTTTGTCTATCAGTAGCCTCAGGGATTGGGATTTGAACTTGATTGTCTTGGACTGATAGGATAGTCTGATCTCCACTTGTAACCAGATGCGTTTCATCCACTTTGCGTAAGACTAGAGGATCTTTGACACCTGGGAAGGTCACTGCGATAGCTTCCCAATCTCCAGCTGGTAGGCTTAAGGAAATGGTTTTGTCATTTTCCTTAAGAGGCGCGATGCTAGGGCTATCTAAACCAACAGCTGGAGCTTTGATGATATCAAAGGAGTCAAGAGAGATTTTCTTGCGACCTTCTGGCGAATCTGGATCAACACGTAATGTTAGGGTGTGCGGACCATCAGTGAGATTTGTAAATTCGCCAATAAAGGCCCTCTTTTCAGTTGGACCTGAAGTGTAGAAGTCTAGACTTGACATTTCTTTGCCATCTAGTGTAACACGTGCTCGTCCAAGAGCGAGGCTCTTCAAGCCAAAGATACGAATACCTGTCCCTGTAAAGGAAATAGTTGCCTGAGCTTCTGAAGCAGTACTTGGGTAGCTGTTGTTAATGTCAGCGTATTTTTCCGTACCTCCGTAGAGTTCAGGGTCAGACCAGTCCTTAAACTGGGAACCATACTGGATGCGTGAATCGCGATCATCCATTTTTTCTATCGTACTTCCTTTTCCAGATAGGACCTTGAAGTAGTCTAATGAAATTTTCGAGCGTTCACTTCCACGTCCTTTATGCTCACGTTTAACACGAAGAGTCAATGTATGAGGTCCGTCTGACAATCCTGTGAAGCGACCGATAAGACTGCCTTTTTCAGTTGCCCCAGCAGTGTGGAAATCAAGTTCGCCGCCCTCTTTGCCATCAATTTTAGCAGTGGCAAGACCTAGTTCAGACGATTTTAGTCCATAGATTTCGATCCCAACACCATTGAAAGGAATGGTAGCAGTGAGATCTTCGTCTGAGTAGTCACCTTTTGAAAGGTCAGCAAATTTTTCTGTTCCTCCAAATAATTCTGAGTCTGCCCAGTTTCCAAAGGCAGCTCCGTACTGGATACGGCTATCTCGGTCGTCCATCAACTCGCTGTATGTTTCAACAGTGGCCTGTTCAGAAACTTGTGTGGAAAGTTCGCCCAGCATAGCCTTGACGGTATAAGTGTAGGCATGTTGAGGATCCAGTGATCGGTCAATAAAGTGGGTTTGATTGGTTACAAATTCTCTAGTTGCAGAGGTTTGGCCAGATTCATCTTTTACTTGTCTTTGGATGACATAGTGGGTAGCGCCTTCTACTTGGTTGAAGGTGAGTTCGGCAGTGACTCCATTTTGTCGAACTGCTGTCAGACTGGTTATGCGACCAGGGAAATGTTCAAAGGTAATGACATCACCTTTTTGTGTTGCCAGTTGGATGCGACCATCTTTGAGGATAGTTGCCTTGACTGCTTTGCCATTGATCTTAACCTGACTGGCTTCGATATTTGGGTAGTCTACAACCAAGTCTCCGCCGACATTTGACAGGAAGGACAAGCTTTGAAGGTTTTTATCTTTCCACTTCATGCTGACTTCAAAGTTACCACGGGCAATCAAGCCAGAAACTTGACCGTCTTTCCAAGTATCTGGAAGGGCTGGCAATGGCGCAATATAGCCGGTATGAGATTGGAGGAGCATTTCTGCCATCCCACTGGTTGCTCCAAAGTTGCCGTCGATTTGGAAAGGCGCGTGGGTATCCCAAAGGTTTTCTAGGGTTGAATACTTAAGCTGTTCAGCGAGTAAGCGATGGGCACGGTTGCCGTCCAGCAGACGAGCCCAGAGGTTGATTTTATTGGCCTTAGACCAACCAGTCCCCCCATCTCCACGGTGGTTTAAAGTAGCACGCGCAGCCTCTAGATATTCAGCCTGGTCCTTGCTAAAGAGTGTACCTGGGAAGAGACCAACTAGATGGGAAACGTGGCGGTGGTTATTTTCAATTCCTTCATTGGTGAATTGTGGACTGTCCTCCTCGTACCATTCCTTGATACGTCCCTCTTTGTTGATGTGAAGTGGTTTGAGTTTGTCAAATTTAGCCTTAATCTCTGTAACTAAGTCTTGGTCGACATTCAGATGTCTAGCGACTTCCATGTAGTCGTGGAATAGCTGCCAGACTAGCGATTGGTCAAAGGTGTTTCCGATAGTGATGGTTCCGTGTTCTGGTGAGTAGGATGGAGAAGACACCCAACGGTCACTGGCCTGGTCATAGTGCAAGAAGGAATTCCAGAACTTAGCTGTTTCCTTCAACATAGGATAAATCTTTTCTTTGAGATAGGTCTCATCCTTGGTGAATTTATAGTAGTCATAGACATTCTGCATCATCCAAGCGTTGGCTGCTGGAGACCAACCCCAATAGTAATTCCAGCCTGGAGTAGTCCAGCCAAATGGTGTCGCCTGGGTGTGGACCAGCCAACCATTTTCTTGACCATCTTTGGATTCGATACCAGCGTATTCCTTGGCAGCGATACGGCCATAATAGCGCATGTCGTCAATGTAATTGATCATTGGCTTGGCTGTTTCAGCCAGATTGCTCATATAGGCAGGCCAATAGTTCATTTGCAAATTGACATTGAGGTGGTAGTCAGCGTTCCAAGGTGGATTGTCTACAGCATTCCAGACTCCTTGTAGGTTGGCAGGAAGGGCATCTGTCCGATCACGAGAAGAACTGATGAGTAAATAACGTCCGTATTGGAAGAAGAGTTCTTCCAATTTTTGCCCTTTTTCTGGGTTATAGCTTTGAAGGACCTCTTTCGTCGTTTGAGCAGTCTTGCTTCCACCTAGATTTAGTTTAACGCGGTTAAAGAGACTTTGATAGTCCTTGATATGGGCCTTTTTAAGTGCTTCGTAGTCTTTGGCCTTAGCTGCTTCGACAATACCTTTAACTGTTTTTTCGAGGTCAATGTCTTTTCGATAGTTGGTTTTAGGATTTTGAGCAAAGTTAGTCTTGGCACTGAGATAGAGGGTTGCATAACTTGCGCCTGTAACGGTCAGAGTTTCGTCCTGAACAGTCACCTTTCCGTCCGTTTTAATTCCTAGATAGGATGCAAATTTGAGGCCGTTATCTTTGACAGTTCCCTTTAGAAGGATTCCGTTTGCATCTGTAGTGACAAGACCATTCTTATAGTTGGAATATTCCCAAGAGTAATTTCCATTAGCAAGCAAGTCTTCTGTCAAACTGTTCCAAAGGGTAAAGTCAAGTGTCTTGTTTCCTTTTTTGGTCAAGTGGGTCACAGTAACATCATCAGGATAGCTGGAGAAGGTTTCGCGTTTGAAGGTTGTCCCATCTTGGGTGTAAGAAGTGGTCGTAGTGGCTTCTGTGATATCCAAACCACGATGATAATCAGTTACAGTATCTAGTCCTTTTTTCTGGTTATTGAAGACCATGAAGATATCCCCAAAGGCTAGGTAACGTCCGTACTGAGCGTTGTTTGGTCCAACTAGATTTTGTTCGGCGAGCTGTTTTGCCTTTTGGCGGTCACCAGCTTCGAGGGCTTTACGTATCTCTGCTAAAACCTTGTAGCGATCCTTGTAGTTTCCTCCGTTATAGTCGGTGCTATCGGGTTGTGGTCCTCCTGACCAGAGGGTCTTTTCGTTGTACTGGATTCTCTCTTCCCCAATGAGTCCGAAAACCTTGGCTCCCATCTCTCCATTTCCGACAGGAAGGGCTTGTTTTTCCCAACCATCATAGGAAGGGGGTGTTGGTTGATTGTAGTTGAGTTGATAGTTTTCTTGCTTTGTCACTGGCAGTTCTGTCTTCTCGCTCTCCTTGTTTTCTTTTGAGTCTATAACAGCTTCACTACTAGCTTGACTACTTGTAGGCTGAGTCTCCTCGGCTGGTTTGCTTTCGGTACTTGGAGTCTCAACTAGAGCTGGTTTAGCGGTCTCGGTCGGTTCAATCTGCTCTGATCCACTATCAGGTTTAGTTGTAGTCTCGACAATACTTGGGTCATTTTGCTGCACTTCAATACCATCAGCTGTGACTGTATGACTAGATAGAAAAACAGCTCCCAGTAAAACAGAAGCAGTCCCAACCGTTAGTTTGCGGATGCTATAGCGACAGGATTTTTCCCAAAAGTGTTTTTTCATAAAACCCTCCTTCATTTATTCGAAACCGCTTACATTTTATAAAGCAGTTTCGTTTATTTTGTTTCTATTTATCTCCTCACCTCCCATTCTAATGGTCGCTTAGCATTTGTCAATAGCTTTTTAGCAAGAGACATATTTGCTGTTGTTTTTTCTTAAAATAGTAGAATAAGTGGCAAGCAGTCCCTCTTTTCCAACTATTAACTCCTTTATTTACTACTAAAAAACAGTTGAGAGTATCCCCAACTGTAGGTGTTTATTTCGGATGTCTTTTGGCAAAGTCAACAAAGTGAAATTTTTCTAATTTATGGCGACTTTCGGTGAATTGGAACTGGCGCCCGTCTTGGAGATAGACTTTTGATTTAATCGAAACGACATAAGGGTCTTTGCCAATGTCCATGAGAATCTTGTCTCGATCATCCGTGTGGTCAATGGTGATTTCTTTCTGAGCATAATCAATAAGGAGTTTGAGGTCGTCCTCTATATACGAGTAGATAGACTGCTCAGCGATTTGGCGAGTGAGATTCGGGATTAGTTCCATATCCAGATAGTCCGTATCCAGAACCGATACCAGGTCATCCACTACACGTTGACGGACCACCTTCCAAACCATCCGAAACTCTGGAAAGCCGGTTATCAGTGAGGATTTTTTATCGATAATGATTTTATCCAGACTGACCACATTGGTTTTAGAACGCAGTCCAAGTTCTTGAACCAGTTCTTGGTAGCTGGTTAGGTTAGAGACGGGGAAATTGACGGTTTCTTCTTTGACGACTTGAGAACCTTGCCCCCTTATCTTCTTAATCAATCCTTCCTCTTGGAGGAGGGACAGAGCTTTTCGAACGGTGTCACGGCTCACCTGATACTGATTCATGAGATCGTGCTCGCTAGGGAGGAAATCTCCGACAGCGTAAGTCTCGTTTTGAATAGTTTTTTGGATTTGCTTAAATAATTGTTGGTATTTCTTCATCTTGCTTCCTTAAATAGGTTTTGAGTTTTATTCTATACAAACTTGTATCTATTTTACCATACAAGTGCTAGAAAATTTACAAAAATATCCTCTTTTTACAACAAACAAGTTGCCTACAAGTTTGGTATCGTTTACAATAGTCTTATCAAATAAAACTTGCTTTGACGAGTATAAGGAGAATCAAATGGGAAAATTTGAACAAGAAGCCAAAGATCTGCTTCAAGCGATCGGAGGTAAGGAGAATGTCACTGCCGTCACCCACTGTGCAACGCGGATGCGCTTTGTTCTCGGTGACGAAAAGAAGGCCAATGTTAAGGCTATCGAGTCGATTCCAGCCGTCAAAGGGACCTTTACAAATGCGGGTCAATTTCAGGTGATTATCGGGAATGACGTACCGATTTTTTATAATGATTTTACAGCTGTTTCAGGTATTGAAGGTGTTTCCAAAGAAGCAGCCAAGTCCGCAGCTAAGAGTAATCAAAATGTACTTCAACGTGTTATGACCACTCTGGCGGAAATCTTTACACCGATTATTCCAGCCTTGATAGTCGGAGGATTGATCCTCGGTTTCCGTAATGTCTTGGAAGGTGTGCATTGGTCGATGTTGGATGGCAAGACCATCACAGAATCCTCTCAGTTTTGGGCAGGTGTCAATCACTTCCTCTGGTTGCCTGGTGAAGCAATCTTCCAGTTCTTACCAGTAGGGATTACTTGGTCTGTCTCTCGTAAGATGGGAACCAGCCAAATCTTGGGGATTGTTCTCGGGATCTGTTTGGTATCGCCTCAGTTGCTCAACGCCTATCTGGTAGCCGGTACTTCAACAGAAGAAATCGCAGCCAACTGGGTATGGAATTTTGGCTACTTTACTGTTAATCGTATCGGTTACCAGGCTCAAGTTATTCCAGCCTTGCTTGCAGGTTTGAGTCTGTCTTATCTTGAAATTTTCTGGCGTAAGCATATCCCAGAAGTCATTTCCATGATTTTTGTACCTTTCTTGTCATTGATTCCAGCTTTGATTTTGGCCCATACTGTCTTGGGACCAATTGGTTGGACAATCGGGCAAGGGCTCTCAGCAGTTGTCTTGGCAGGTTTGACGGGTCCCGTTAAATGGCTCTTCGGTGCGATTTTTGGTGCTCTTTACGCTCCATTTGTCATCACCGGTTTGCACCATATGACCAATGCCATTGACACACAATTGATTGCGGATGCTGGCGGAACTGCCCTCTGGCCAATGATTGCTCTTTCTAATATTGCTCAAGGTTCTGCCGTATTTGCCTATTATTTCATGCATCGTCATGATGAGCGTGAGGCTCAGATTTCACTTCCTGCAACCATTTCAGCCTATCTCGGTGTTACAGAACCAGCCCTCTTTGGGGTCAATGTCAAATACATTTATCCATTTGTAGCTGGGATGATTGGTTCGGCCCTTGCAGGCATGTTGTCCGTTACTTTCAATGTAACGGCGGCTTCTATTGGTATTGGCGGTCTGCCAGGTATCCTCTCTATTCAACCTCAATACATGCTACCGTTTGCAGGAACTATGCTAGTTGCGATTGTTGTTCCAATGCTCTTGACTTTCTTCTTCCGCAAGGTAGGCCTCTTTACAAAAACAGAAGATGATACAGCCTTGCAGGCAGAATTCGTTGCCCAAGAAGAGGCAGAATTTGTCAGTCATGAACCAGTAACCCTTGCTCCAGTAAAAATTGTCAGCCCTCTTACAGGCCAAGTGAAAGAATTGAGTCAAGCGACAGATCCTGTTTTTGCATCTGGTGTCATGGGGCAAGGTCTAGTCATTGAACCAAGCCAAGGTGAGTTGACTTCGCCAGTCAATGGGACAGTGACGGTTCTTTTCCCTACCAAGCATGCCATTGGTATTGTCTCTGATGAAGGGGTGGAATTGCTCATCCACATCGGTATGGATACAGTCAGTCTTGATGGCAAAGGATTTGAAAGTCTTGTAGCCCAAGGAGACCACGTCACAATAGGTCAGAAACTGATTCGTTTTGATATAGATGTCATTAAGGCTGCAGGTCTCGTGACAGAAACTCCAATTATCATCACTAACCAAGATGCTTATACAGCAACTATTACTGGAACTTATCCAACAACTATCCAAGCTGGAGAAGCTCTCATGGTCGCTACACGAATCTAATCGAAATAACCCAAACAGGGAAGGAACACAGGTTCCTCCCTTTTATCGGAAAAGGAGAAACAGATGGCACTTGATAAAGGAAAAGTAGTCTATCAAATCTATCCAAAATCATACAAAGACACCACTGGAAATGGTATTGGGGATTTCCGTGGGATTATCGAAAAAATTCCTTATCTAGCCAAACTGGGCGTGGATATGGTCTGGCTCAATCCATTCTATCCAAGCCCCCAACGGGATAATGGTTACGATATTTCAGATTATGTGGCAGTGGATCCTCTTTTTGGTGATATGGCTGATTTTGAGGAGATGGTGCGTGTCGGTAAGGAGCACAAGATTGACTTTATGCTGGACATGGTGCTCAATCATTGTTCGACAGAACACGAATGGTTTCAGAAAGCCCTAGCTGGCGACCAGTACTACCAAGACTTTTTCTTCATCCAAGACCAACCGACAGACTGGCAGTCTAAATTTGGTGGTTCTGCCTGGGCGCCTTTCGGGGAGACAGGGAAATACTATCTCCACCTCTTTGATGAAACCCAGGCTGACCTTAACTGGCGAAATCCCAATGTCCGCAAGGAGCTTTTTAAGGTTGTTAATTTCTGGCGAGACAAGGGAGTCAAAGGTTTCCGATTTGATGTGATCAATTTGATTGGCAAGGATGAGGTCTTAGTGGATTGCCCTGAAAATGAAGGAAAGCCAGCTTACACGGATAAACCCATCGTCCATGACTATTTGCGCATGATGAACCAGGCCACTTTTGGAACAGAGGATAGCTTTATGACAGTTGGGGAAATGTCCTCTACAACCATGGAAAATTGTGTCCTTTATTCGTCGCCTGACCGTCAGGAATTATCCATGACCTTTAATTTCCATCATCTCAAGGTGGACTATAAGGACGGGCAAAAGTGGACCTTGGCTCCCTTTGATTTTGAAGAATTGAAAAATCTCTACCATAGCTGGGGAAAGGAAATGAGTGACAAAAACGGCTGGAGTGCCCTCTTTTGGAACAATCACGACCAACCACGAGCATTGAATCGTTTTGTCGATATTCAACATTTCCGCAATGAAGGGGCGACTATGCTGGCTGCCAGCATTCACCTGTCACGTGGGACACCTTATATCTACATGGGTGAGGAAATCGGAATGGTTGACCCAGACTATGATTCCATGGCAGACTATGTGGATGTCGAGTCCATCAATGCTTACCAGATACTCTTAAAAGAAGGGAAAAGTGAGCAAGAAGCCTTCCAGATTATTCAGGCTAAGTCGCGTGATAACTCACGAACTCCTATGCAGTGGGATGCTTCAGAAAATGCTGGTTTCACAAAAGGGACTCCTTGGCTGAAGGCAGGAAAATCCTACCCTTACATCAATGTAGAAAATGAAATCCTAGGTCCGATTTTTACCTTCTACCAAGACTTGATTCGACTTCGTAAGGAAATGCCGATCATTTCAGAAGGAAGCTACAAACCAGCCTTTGAAGATAGTAAGCAAGTCTATGCCTTTGAACGTCAGTATGAGGATGAAAAGTTATTGGTGCTCAATAACTTTTATGCCACAGAAGTGGAAATCGACTTGCCAGTGGTCTACCAAAATGGACAGATTCTGATTTCAAACTATGAAGATGTAGAAGTATCAGAAAAAATTCTGCTCAAACCGTATCAAACACTGGCTATTTATGTAAAATAAATGCAGCAAGGAGCTCTCTTTCATTGAAATGCAGGGCTCCTTTTTTGTCGCCTATTGCCCTTCTTGAAAGCGTAAAACAAACTAGTCAGGAAAGTCACTTTATGGTATAATATAGAAGACTCAAAAAGAAACAGGAGAAAAAGAATGGACTTACTTTTAGCAATTGTCTTGATTGTGCTAGCTTTTCTAGGAGGAGCTCTCGGAGGTATGTACTTGGTGCATAAGCAAATCGAAAAAGAATTTGCTGACAACCCACGTTTGAACGCTGAGGCAGTTCGTGCTCTTTTGAGCGCAAATGGTCAAAAACCAAGTGAAGCCAAGGTACAACAAGTTTACCACCAAATCATCCGCCAACAAAAAGCAGCCCTTGCTAACAATAAAAAGAAATAAATAGGAAAAGTCTGGGATGAAAGTTCCAGACTTCTCACTATGTTCAATAGTTCTCAAGGATAAGACTTTTTCCTTGCATTCTATTGATATTTGATTATGATTAAGAGAGGCGGTTGCCATTCTATGAAGCTGTCTATCCCTTCATTTAGGAAGAGTAATCATGATGAACTATCAATCAGAAAAAAGACTAGAAAGAAGACTGTATGGATAATCGACCAATTGGTTTTTTGGATTCGGGTGTCGGGGGCTTGACCGTTGTTCGTGAGCTCATGCGCCAGCTTCCCCATGAAGAAATCGTCTATATTGGAGATTCGGCACGGGCACCTTATGGTCCCCGTCCTGCTGAGCAAATTCGTGAATATACTTGGCAGTTGGTCAACTTTCTCTTGACCAAAGATGTCAAGATGATTGTCATTGCTTGTAACACTGCGACTGCAGTCGTCTGGGAAGAAATCAAGGCCCAATTAGACATTCCTGTCCTAGGGGTGATTTTGCCAGGAGCTTCGGCAGCCATCAAGTCCAGCCAAGGTGGGAAAATCGGAGTAATTGGAACCCCCATGACGGTCCAATCAGACATCTACCGTCAGAAAATCCATGATTTGGATCCGGACTTACAGGTGGAGAGTTTGGCCTGTCCCAAGTTTGCCCCCTTGGTGGAGTCTGGTGCCCTGTCAACCAGTGTTACCAAGAAAGTGGTCTATGAAACCCTGCGTCCCTTGGTCGGCAAGGTGGATAGCTTGATTCTGGGTTGTACCCATTATCCGCTCCTTCGCCCCATCATACAAAATGTCATGGGACCTAAGGTTCAGCTCATTGATAGTGGGGCAGAGTGCGTACGAGATATCTCGGTTTTGCTTAACTATTTTGAAATCAATCGTAGCCGAGATGCGGGACCTCTTCAACATCGTTTTTACACAACAGCCAATAGCCAAAGTTTTGCCCAAATTGGGGAAGAATGGCTGGAAAAAGAGATTCATGTGGAGCATGTAACTTTATGACAAACAAAATTTATGAATACAAGGATGACCAGGACTGGTATGTCGGTGTCTGGGATGTCTATGGAGGCATCTACAGTCTCATCAAAGATCCTCTTGAGCTTGATTTTATGGATTTAGCGCGGATTTTTCGTGATGAGGAAAATGGCTTTCCAATTACGATAACGGTGATGCGCTGGTCTTCTAACTACCGTCTGCTCTCCTTTATCGTTGAGATTTTAAATGCGGAAGCAGGACGTAACTTGGAAGTCATCCAACGTCAGGGAGCCTTACTTTTAATTGAAAATGGACAGCTTTTGCATGTCGAACTACCTAAAGAAGGGGTCGATGTTCAAGACTTCTTTGAAACTAGCAAGGTTAGAGAAACCTTGTTGATTGCGACCCGAAACGAAGGTAAGACCAAGGAATTCCGAGCTATCTTTGACAAGTTAGGCTACGATGTGGAAAATCTCAATGACTACCCTGACCTACCTGAAGTAGCTGAAACAGGTATGACCTTTGAAGAAAATGCTCGCCTGAAAGCAGAAACCATTTCCCAATTAACAGGCAAGATGGTGCTAGCAGATGACTCAGGTCTCAAAGTCGATGTCCTCGGCGGTTTGCCAGGAGTCTGGTCAGCCCGTTTCGCAGGTGTGGGAGCTACTGACCGAGAAAACAATGCCAAACTCTTGCACGAATTGGCCATGGTCTTTGATCTCAAGGACCGTTCGGCTCAGTTCCATACGACCCTAGTTGTAGCTAGTCCAAACAAGGAAAGCTTGGTGGTTGAAGCTGACTGGCCAGGTTATATCAATTTTGAACCCAAGGGTGAAAATGGTTTTGGCTATGATCCCCTTTTCCTTGTGGGAGAGACAGGCAAGTCAGCAGCTGAATTAACCCTTGAAGAAAAAAATAGCCAATCTCACCGTGCCTTAGCCGTTAAGAAACTTTTGGAGGTATTTCCATCATGGCAAAGCAAACCATCATTGTAATGAGTGACTCCCATGGCGATAGCTTGATTGTCGAAGAAATTCGTGACCGCTATCTGGGGAAAGTCGATGCCATTTTTCACGATGGTGACTCTGAACTCCGTCCCGATTCTCCTCTTTGGGAAGGCATCCATGTCGTCAAAGGAAATATGGACTTTTATGCTGGCTACCCAGAACGTTTGGTGACTCAACTTGGTCCTACAAAGATCATCCAGACCCATGGACATTTGTTTGATATCAATTTCAACTTTCAAAAGTTAGACTACTGGGCTCAGGAAGAAGATGCCGATATCTGTCTCTATGGTCACTTGCATGTGCCAAATGCTTGGATGGAAGGCAAAACACTCTTTTTAAATCCAGGCTCCATCAGCCAGCCGCGAGGAACCATCAGAGAATGCCTCTATGCCCGTGTAGAGATTGATGACAGCTATTTCAAAGTAGACTTTTTGACACGTGATCATGAGGTTTATCCAGGCTTGTCCAAGGAGTTTGCTCGATGATTGCCAAGGAATTTGAAGCATTTTTACTGGAGCAGGAAGAAACTTTTCTTACCCCTGCTGAGAATCTAGCAGCTTTGATTGATACCCATAACGCTGACCATGCGATTCTGGTGCTGAGCCAAATCACCTATACCCGTATCCCTGTTGTGACCTTTGACAAACGCTTTGTCGGAACCATTGGTCTGAGAGATATTTTGGCTTATCAAATGGAGCAAGGTTTGACGGATGAACAGATGGCAACGACAGATATCGTTAATATGACCAAGACAGATGTGGCAGTCGTCGCTCCAGACTATAACATCACAGAGGTCCTCCATAAACTGGTCGATGAACCCTTCTTGCCAGTCGTAGATGATGAAGGAATTTTCCAAGGAATCATCACGCGAAAGTCTATCCTCAAGGCCGTCAATGCTCTCTTACATGACTTTAGTAAGGAATATGAGATTCGATGCAAATGAGAGATAGGATTTCAGCCTTTTTAGAGGAAAAACAGGGCTTGTCTGCCAATTCCAAGCAGTCCTATAAGTATGATCTGGAGCAATTTTTAGACATTGTGGGTGAGCGGATTTCTGAGACCAGTCTTAAGATTTACCAAGCCCAGCTAACCAATCTAAAAATCAGCGCTCAGAAGCGAAAACTTTCGGCCTGTAACCAATTTCTCTACTTTCTCTATCGAAAAGGAGAAGAGGACAGTTTTTATCGTTTGGAATTAGCCAAACAAGCTGAAAAGAAGATTGAAAAACCAGAAATTCTAGACCTAGACTCTTTTTGGCAGGAAAGTAATTATCCAGAAGGACGCTTGCTGGCGCTTCTTATCTTGGAGCTAGGGCTCTTGCCTAGTGAGATTTTAACCCTCAAGGTTACGGATATCAATCTGGATTTTCAGGTGCTGCGAATTAACAAGGCTTCCCAACAGAGGATTGTCACCATACCCACGACCTTGATTCCAGAGCTAGAACCCTTGATGGGGCAGACCTATCTCTTTGAAAGGGGAGGGAAAGCCTATTCTCGTCAGTGGGCCTTTCGTCAGCTGGAGTCCTTTGTCAAGGAGAAAGGTTTCCCAACCTTATCAGCCCAAGCCTTGCGGGAACAGTTCATTCTAAGACAGATAGAAAACAAGGTCGATTTGTACGAAATTGCAAAAAAATTAGGATTAAAAACAGTCCTGACCTTAGAAAAATATAGATAATGGATATTAAATTAAAAGATTTTGAAGGGCCCCTGGACTTGCTCTTGCACTTGGTTTCTAAGTACCAGATGGATATTTACGATGTGCCCATTACGGAAGTCATCGAACAGTATCTAGCCTATGTCTCAACCCTGCAGGCCATGCGTCTGGAAGTGACGGGCGAGTACATGGTCATGGCCAGTCAACTAATGCTGATCAAGAGTCGCAAGCTCTTGCCAAAGGTAGCAGAAGTGACAGACTTGGAGGATGACCTAGAGCAGGATCTTCTCTCTCAAATCGAAGAATACCGCAAATTCAAACTCTTGGGTGAGCACTTGGAGGCTAAGCACCAAGATCGGGCCCAGTACTATTCCAAAGCGCCAACAGAGTTGATTTACGAGGATGCGGAGCTTGTGCATGACAAGACGACTATTGACCTCTTTTTGGCTTTTTCAAATATTCTAGCCAAGAAAAAAGAGGAGTTCGCACAGAATCACACGACCATTTTGCGGGATGAGTATAAGATTGAGGACATGATGGGTATCGTAAAAGAATCCTTGACTGGACGAGACCAGTTGCGTTTGCAGGATTTGTTCAAGGAAGCCCAGAATGTCCAAGAGGTCATTACCCTCTTTTTGGCGACCTTAGAGTTAATCAAAACCCAGGAACTGATCCTCGTGCAAGAGGAGAGTTTCGGAGATATCTATCTCATGGAAAAGAAGGAAGAAAGTCAAGAGGCACAAAGCTAGACTTGATAGAGAGGAAAGATGAGTACTTTAGCAGAAATAGAAGCGCTCTTGTTTGTAGCAGGTGAAGATGGGATTCGGGTCCGTCAGTTGGCTGAACTCCTATCGCTTCCTCCGACAGGCATCCAGCAGAGTTTAGAAAAATTAGCCCAAAAGTATGAAAAAGACCAAGAGTCGAGCTTGTCCCTGATTGAGACAGGGGGCGCTTACAGATTGGTGACCAAGCCTCAATTTGCAGCGATTTTAAAGGAATACTCCAAAGCTCCCATCAACCAGAGTCTGTCTCGGGCAGCCCTTGAGACCTTGTCCATCATTGCCTACAAGCAACCCATCACGCGGATAGAAATTGATGCTATCCGTGGGGTCAATTCGAGTGGGGCTTTGGCAAAGTTGCAGGCATTTGATTTGATACGAGAAGACGGGAAAAAAGAAGTGTTGGGTCGCCCCAACCTCTATGTGACTACGGATTATTTCCTAGATTACATGGGAATTAACCATTTAGAAGAATTACCAGTGATTGATGAGCTTGAGATTCAAGCGCAAGAAAGCCAATTATTTGGTGAAAGGATAGAAGAAGATGAGAATCAATAAGTATATTGCCCACGCAGGTGTGGCCAGTAGGAGAAAAGCAGAAGAGTTGATCAAGCAAGGCTTGGTGACGGTCAACGGCCAAGTGGTACGTGAACTCGCAACGACCATCAAGGCTGGTGACAAGGTCGAAGTTGAAGGTCAGCCGATCTACAATGAAGAAAAGGTTTATTATCTGCTTAACAAACCACGCGGTGTGATTTCCAGTGTGACAGACGACAAGGGTCGCAAGACTGTTGTCGACCTCTTGCCCAATGTCAAAGAGCGAATCTACCCAGTAGGTCGTTTGGACTGGGATACATCTGGTGTCTTGATTTTGACCAATGATGGTGATTTTACGGATGAAATGATTCACCCCCGTAATGAGATTGACAAGGTCTATGTCGCGCGTGTTAAAGGTGTGGCCAACAAAGAAAACCTTCGTCCCTTAACTCGTGGTCTTGAGATTGATGGCAAGAAAACCAAGCCAGCTGTTTATGAAATTCTCAAAGTGGATCCAGTTAAAAATCGCTCTGTGGTACAGTTGACCATCCACGAAGGGCGTAATCATCAGGTTAAAAAGATGTTTGAAGCCGTCGGTCTTCAAGTGGATAAGTTGTCTCGGACACGTTTTGGGCACCTAGACTTGACAGGTCTTCGTCCGGGAGAATCCCGTCGCCTTAATAAAAAAGAAATCAGCCAACTACACACTATGGCTGTAACCAAGAAATAATGAAACGAATCTTAATAGCGCCAGTACGCTTTTACCAACGTTTTATCTCACCAGCCTTTCCCCCCTCTTGTCGCTTTGAGCCGACTTGTTCCAACTATATGATTCAGGCTATTGAAAAACATGGCTTCAAGGGTGTTCTGATGGGCTTGGCTCGGATTTTACGTTGCCACCCCTGGTCGAAAACAGGTAAGGACCCCGTCCCAGACCACTTTTCTCTCAAACGAAATCAAGAAGAAAAATAACCCAACATCATTTGATGTTGGGTTTTCTTGCTTATTTCAAAGCTTTTTGTGCGTCTTCAATCATGAGTTTAGTTGATTCAAGTCCGCCTCCGCTTAGATACCAGAGGTCTGGTGTTAGTTGGATAATTTTACCGTTTTTAGCGGCAGGGGTTTCGGCGATGAGGGCATTTTCTAGGACGCCGTCGTTGCTTGAGTTGTCACCGCCGATGGCAAGGGTACGGTTGATGACAAAGAGGATGTCAGGATTGATTTCTTTGACACTTTCAAAGCTGACTTCTTGACCGTGGCGTGAGTCTTCAAATTGAGTGTCTGTTGGCTTGAATTTCAAGGTTTGATACAAGAAAGAGAAACGAGATTGGGCACCAAAGGCAGCCATTTTTCCTTCATTGAGGAGGATAGCAAGGGCTTTTTTGTCAGAATTTTCGTTTTTAGATGCGACTTCTTGGATGCTCTTGTCTAGATTAGCTAATTTTTCTTTGGCTTTCTGTGTACCAGTTTCACCAAAGGCGCTTGCTAAGGATTCGATATTAGCCTTGGTAGAAGTCCAGTAGTCGTCCTTGCTTGCTTGGAAGAGCACAGTTGGAGCAATTTCTTTGAACTTGTCTACGAATTTTTGGGTACGTGGAGAAGCGATAATTAGATCTGGTTCAAGAGCAGCAATGGCTTCTAGGTCTGGCTCAACCATAGAACCAACATTGTTGACATTTCCCGCAAGATCTTTTAGGTAAGTCGGAACAGTTTTTGTAGGCATTCCGACGATATTCTTTTCAAATCCTAAAGCGCGAATAGTATCCGCAGCACCGAGGTCAAAGGTCACAATCTTTTCAGGAACCTTTGAAAGTTTGACCTCGTCTAGTGAACTTTTAATGGTTATCTCTGTTGGAGCAGAGCTACTTGTCTCTGTCTGGCTAGTGCTTGAGTTTGTATTTGTACTACATGCACCAAGTAAGAGCAAGAGGCTGGCCACTAGGGCAGTGAGATAAAGTTTAAGGGATGTTTTCATGATTTCTCCTTTTTAAAATGTGATAACGATGTAGGGAGTCTCTTAGATAGGCTTGTTAGCTAAGAGACAGAGGGTTCTCTAACATGAGTTCAGAATAGCTAGCTATAGATACAGATCTTTTTGCCATTGATATCAGCCAGCGTGATGGGAATCTCATAGAGTTGACTGAGCAGGTCAGCCTGCATGATTTGAGCAGTCGTTCCCTTGCAAAAGACTTGGCCGTCCTTGAAGGCGACAATTTCATCCGCATACTGACTGGCCATGTTGATATCGTGGAGGACGATGATAATGGTCTTGCCGAGCTCTCCCACCAGTCGTCGAAGTATCTGCATCATGCTGACGCTTTGCTTGATATCGAGGTTGTTAAGTGGTTCGTCCAGCAAGATAAAGTCTGTATCCTGGGCTAGTACCATGGCGATAAAGACACGTTGGAGCTGTCCACCAGACAGACTATCGATGTAGCGGTCTTTTAAGTTTGTCAGTTCCAGATAGTCCAGAGTTTCTCGGATTTTTTCCCAGTCTTCTGCCTTCAGTCGACCACGGCTGTAGGGAAAACGTCCAAAACTGACCAGTTCTTCTACAGTCAATTTGGCTTGGTAATTGATCTTCTGCTTTAGGATGGTAAGCTCTCGAGCCAGTTCTTGCGAATTCCAACTTTCAATTTCACGACCTTTGATACTGAGAATTCCCTGATCCTTCTTGGTTAGTCTGCTCATAATGGAGAGGAGAGTTGATTTTCCAGCACCATTTGGACCAATAAAGGCTGTCAGTTTCTGAGGACTGACTTCAAGCGAAATGTCTTGCAAAATATCCTGTTTTTGAATGGATTTGTCAATGTTTTCCAGTTTCACCGACGTGCCCTCCTATAAAGTAAGATAAAGAATAAGAAGCCACCCACACTCTCGATAATCATGCTGATGCGAATTTCCAGTGCAAAGACTCGTTCAATGAGGGCTTGCCCCAAGGTCAAACTGATAAATCCGACCAGAATAGCCACGATAAAGAGCAACTTGTGCCGATAGTCTTTGACGATCAGGTAGGTAAGGTTGGCCAGCATAAAACCGAAGAAAGCCATAGGTCCTACCAGGGCAGTTGCCGTTGAAGTCAAAAGTACGATGCCCCAGAGGAGTTCTCTCTGTTCTTTTTCAACATCGAGTCCCAGTATCTGAGCTGTTTCTCTTTGCAGGTGCAAGACATCCAGAATGACTGCTTTTCGAAAGAAAAAGATTGTCAAAGCGAGGATGATTAGAGAACCGATGGCTAGGATGGAAGTGTTGAGATGCTGGAAGGAGGCAAAGAGACTGTTCTGCAGTTTATCGTATTCATTTGGATCCATCAGGACTTGGAGGAAGGTACTGATATTTCGAAAGAGACTTCCGAGTGCTAGACAGATTAGCAGAATGAAGACCAGGTCTTGTTTCATCAGTGTCTTCAAGTAGCCTTGTAAGGCAAGAAAGAAGAGGGATTGGACAAGAAGTAAGATTAAAAATTCTAAGATAGGAGACTTTTCAAGCTGTAGAAATTTGCTTTCAAAAACCAGTAGCAGGGTTTGTAGCAAGACATAGAAGGATTCGATTCCCAAAATACTAGGTGTCAGGAAGCGATTTTCCGTCAGGGTTTGAAAACTAATGGTCGAAATCCCTGTCGCGATAGCTACCAAGAGATAAACGACAATCTTTTGAGAACGAAGTTTCCAAGCAAAGACAGATAGGTGACTAATAGGCCAAAAGTAGAGGAGACAAGCTCCGATGGCCAGAATAATGAGAAGGCAGAAGAGCCTGGCATGTTTGCTTTTAAACTGCATCCTTTTGTCCCCCTCTCCATAGAAGTAGGATAAAGACGAGGCTACCGATGATTCCTAGCAGGAGACTGACAGACAGCTCATAGGGCCGAATCAAGACTCGAGAGAGGATGTCGCAGGCTAGAACCAGATTGGCTCCGACCAGAGCGACGATGAGTTTGGTTTGACTCAGGTTATCTCCATAGCGCTTGCGGACCAGATTGGGAACGATGACCCCGAGAAAAGGCAAGGCACCCACGGTAATCATGGTGACGCTTGTCGTTAGCGCCACCAGAAAGAGGGCCAGTTTTTCAAGTAGGGAGTAAGAAATTCCTAAACTCTCGCTAGCTTCTTTTCCCAGATTCATGATGGTAAAGGTTTGGGATAATTTCCAAACGGCTATCAGGATAATGAGGCCTAAGAAGAGCCACTCATACTGATGAGTCTGAATCATGGAGAAGGAGCCCTGGGTCCAAGCAGTCATACTCTGAACCAGATTGAAACGATAGGCGATAACTTCTGTGATAGAACCGATAATCCCACTATAGATAATCCCGATCAAGGGCAACATCCACCTTTCCCTTACAGAAAAAATAGTCATAAAGGCCAGGAAGAAGAGAGTAAATAAGATGGATGAGCCAAAAGCAAAGAGCATCTTTTGGCTCAGACTCGCAGACGGAAAGACAAAGAGGCTTAGCACCATTCCCAGTTTGGCGGCTTCAGTCGTTCCAACTGTGCTTGGTGCAGCAAACTGATTTTGAGTGATGGTCTGCATGAGGAGCCCTGCCATGCTCATACTAGAGGCTGCAAGCAGAATACTGATGGTTCTTGGAAGACGCGACTCTTGAAAGAGAAGCCAAGTCTGTTGGTCAAAAGCAAAGAATTTTTCCCAAGAAAAATCACTGGTTCCAATGGTAATGGAGAGAAAGACTAGGAGTAGAAGTAAGCCTGTTAAAATATGAGAGAGTTTCATACCCCGTCCTTTCGTGTAGATTTGGTATCGAAAGATACCTGCGGATATAAATGTAACACGATTTTTTTAATCTGTCAATAAATTTTCTGACAATTTAATGTAAAAAGAAAGAAAAATTCCTGAAATTACATCTGCCCCTCTCTTTTATTGGAAAAAATGAGTAAAAACCAATCCACCTTCCCACTATCCTTCTCCTATAAAAAGTGGTAAAATGGAGGACAGAAAGAAGGAACTGATATGACAACATTATTTTCAAAAATCAAAGAAGTAACAGAGCTTGCTGCGATCTCAGGTCATGAAGCACCTGTCCGGACTTATCTTCGTGAGAAGTTGACACCGCACGTGGATGAAGTAGTGACAGATGGCTTGGGTGGTATTTTTGGTATCAAGCATTCAGAAGTTGCGGATGCGCCACGCGTTTTGGTCGCTTCTCACATGGACGAAGTTGGTTTTATGGTCAGCGAGATTAAGCCAGACGGAACCTTCCGTGTCGTTGAAATCGGTGGTTGGAATCCAATGGTAGTCAGCAGCCAACGTTTCAAACTCTTTACTCGTGACGGTCGTGAAATTCCTGTAATCTCAGGTTCTGTTCCTCCACATTTGACACGTGGAAAGGGCGGACCAACTATGCCTGCTATTTCGGATATTGTCTTTGATGGTGGTTTTGCAGACAAGGCTGAGGCAGAAAGTTTTGGCATCCGTCCTGGTGACACGATTGTCCCTGATAGTAGCGCAATTCTTACAGCCAATGAAAAGAATATCATCTCAAAAGCTTGGGACAACCGCTACGGTGTTCTTATGGTAAGTGAGCTAGCAGAAGCCCTTTCAGGTCAAAAGCTGGGAAATGAGCTCTATCTTGGTTCTAACGTCCAAGAAGAGGTTGGTCTGCGTGGTGCTCATACATCTACAACTAAGTTTGATCCAGAAGTTTTCCTAGCTGTTGACTGTTCACCTGCTGGTGATGTTTATGGTGGCCAAGGCAAGATTGGGGATG
>CAUVGG010000012.1:0-24140 GCA_963551305.1 uncultured Streptococcus sp. | reverse complement strand
TTGCAAGACTAGAAATGAAAGAACAATTTAATTTAATCGCAACTGCTGCGGCGGGCCTTGAGGCTGTCGTTGGACGTGAGGTGCGAGATCTGGGTTATGATTGCCAGGTTGAAAATGGGCGAGTCCGCTTCCAAGGAGATGTGAAGGCAATTATTGAGACCAATCTTTGGCTTCGCGCAGCGGATCGCATCAAGATTGTGGTCGGAAGTTTTCCAGCTAAGACTTTTGAAGAGCTTTTTCAAGGTGTTTTTGCTCTAGATTGGGAAAACTATCTCCCGCTAGGAGCACGTTCCCCGATATCAAAGGCCAAATGCGTGAAGTCTAAACTTCATAACGAGCCCAGTGTTCAGGCTATTTCTAAGAAAGCTGTTGTGAAGAAATTACAAAAACACTATGCCCGCCCAGAAGGTGTTCCTTTGATGGAAACTGGTCCTGAGTTTAAAATCGAGGTGTCCATTCTTAAGGATGTGGCAACTGTTATGATTGACACGACAGGTTCTAGCCTCTTTAAACGTGGATATCGTACGGAAAAAGGTGGAGCTCCTATCAAGGAAAATATGGCAGCGGCCATTTTACAACTCTCTAACTGGTATCCAGACAAGCCCTTGATTGATCCAACCTGTGGTTCAGGAACTTTCTGTATTGAGGCGGCTATGATTGCCAGAAAGATGGCGCCGGGTCTTCGCCGTTCCTTTGCTTTTGAGGGATGGAACTGGGTCAGCGATCGGTTAATCCAAGAGGTCCGTACTGATGCTGCTAAGAAAGTCAATCGTGAGATAGAGCTGGATATCATGGGCTGTGATATTGATGCTCGTATGGTAGAAATTGCCAAGGCAAATGCCCAAGCAGCAGGTGTTGCAGGAGATATCACCTTTAAGCAAATGCGGGTACAAGATTTGCGCTCAGACAAGATCAATGGCGTTATCATTTCCAATCCACCATATGGGGAGCGCTTGTCCGATGATGCAGGAGTTACGAAACTTTATGCTGAGATGGGACAGGTCTTTGCACCACTGAAAACCTGGAGTAAGTTTATCCTGACGAGTGACGAAGCTTTTGAAAGTAAGTACGGAAGTCCAGCAGATAAGAAACGAAAACTCTATAACGGGACCTTAAAAGTGGATTTGTATCAATACTTTGGTCAGCGTGTGAAACGCCAAGAGGTAAAATAGAAAGGTAAACTCATGAGCAAGAAAAGACATGATCGTCATAAAAAAGAACAGCAAGAGCCACAATTCGACTTTGACGAAGCAAAAGATTTGACTGTTGGTCAAGCAATTCGTAAGAATGAAGAGGTTGAGGCTGGAGTATTGCCTGAAGACAATATCTTGGACAAATACATCAAACAGCACCGCGAAGAGATCGAGGCAGATAAGTTCGAAACTCGTCAGTTTGAAAAAGAAGAATTGGCTTCTACTCGAAACTTAGAGGAATTGATCCAAGAAGTTCGTGAAACAAGTGAACTTTCTGGAGAGGTAGAAGGTTCAGATGTGGTTTCCGAGGAATCTATTGAAGAGATAGACAATGAAGAAACTACTCAGTTTGTTCCTCCACTTCAAGATGAAGAAAGTGCTGAAATAGAGCCTCTCGTTTTAACAGAAACAGCATCCAAGGAAATGAATGAGGAAAATGAGGAGCAAGAAGAAACCTATACTTCCCTATCACGATCAGTACAGACGGAACCTGAAACAGGCTCTAAAAAGAAACGTCTGATTACTATCGTTTCTGTGGTAGCTGCGATTCTTGTTCTTGCTGGGACGTATTATGTCTACCGTCAGGTATCTCGTTCAAACCAAGAAATTCAGTCTTCTCAATCATCTTCAGGAAATCAAGAATCGCAAACCGACTTGCAAGAGTTCAATACGCTTTATGATGCCTTCTATACAGATGCCAATAAGACTGCTTTAAAAAATAGCCAGTTCGATAAGTTGAGCCAGCTAAAAAACTTGCTAGATAAGTTAGAAGGTAGCCGTGATTATACACTAGCTAAGTCAAAATACGATAGCCTAGCAACTCAAATCAAGGCTGTGCAAGAAGTGAATAATCAGTTTGAAACTCCAGCAATTACTGATGGTGTCTTGGATACCAATGCTAAAGCCAAGGCGGATGCTAAGTTCACGGAAGTTAAAACGGGAAATACAGAGCTTGATAAACTGTTAGCTCAGGCGATTAGCCTTGGTAAGAGCCAACAAACCAGTGCTTCCAGCTCAAGTTCCAGCTCAAGTCAAGCAAGTTCAAGTTCCGCTACAGAAAACAATGCAAGCAGTACGACGCCTTCAACAAGCACCACAGCACCGGCTAGAGATACAAATGGTGGTTTATCTGGTGATGGTGTAAATCTACAGAGAGGACTTAGTCGTGTACCGTATAACCAATCAGCTGTAGACGATAGCAACAATCCTGCCTGGACGTTTGCAGATGGTGTTTTGGAACAGATCCTAGCAACATCACGTGCACGTGGCTACATCACTGGCAACCAATACATTCTCGAACGTGTCAATATTGTAAACGGAAACGGCTATTACAACCTCTACAAACCGGATGGAACCTACCTCTTCACCCTCAACTGTAAGACGGGTTACTTTGTAGGGAATGGTTCTGGTCATGCAGATGACTTGGACTATTAGGAGTCCGTTACAAAATTCTTTCCTTTCATAGGTAAAAATGATAAAATAAAACAAATGAAATAAGAGGAGTGTCACATGACAAAAGCTAACTTTGGTGTCGTAGGTATGGCCGTAATGGGTCGTAACCTTGCCCTAAATATCGAATCTCGTGGTTATACAGTTGCCATTTACAACCGTAGTAAAGAAAAAACAGAAGACGTGATTGCTTGCCATCCAGAAAAGAACTTTGTTCCAAGCTATGACGTTGAAAGCTTTGTAAATTCAATCGAAAAACCTCGTCGTATCATGCTCATGGTTCAAGCTGGACCTGGTACAGATGCCACTATCCAAGCCCTTCTTCCACACCTCGACAAGGGTGATATCTTGATTGACGGAGGAAACACTTTCTATAAAGATACCATCCGTCGTAATGAAGAATTGGCAAACTCAGGGATCAACTTTATTGGTACTGGGGTTTCTGGTGGTGAAAAAGGTGCCCTTGAAGGTCCTTCTATCATGCCAGGTGGACAAAAAGAAGCCTACGAATTGGTTGCTGATGTTCTCGAAGAAATCTCAGCTAAAGCACCAGAAGATGGCAAACCATGTGTGACTTACATCGGTCCTGATGGAGCTGGTCACTATGTGAAAATGGTCCACAACGGTATCGAGTATGGTGACATGCAATTAATCGCAGAAAGCTATGACCTCATGCAACACTTGCTTGGTCTTTCTGCAGAAGATATGGCAGAAATCTTTACTGAGTGGAACAAGGGTGAATTGGACAGCTACTTGATCGAAATCACAGCTGATATCTTGAGTCGCAAAGACGATGAAGGTCAAGATGGGCCAATCGTAGACTATATCCTTGATGCTGCAGGTAATAAGGGAACTGGTAAATGGACTAGCCAATCAGCACTTGACCTTGGTGTGCCATTATCACTCATCACTGAGTCAGTATTTGCTCGCTATATCTCTACATACAAAGAAGAGCGTGTGCATGCTAGCAAGGTTCTTCCAAAACCAGCTGCCTTCAAATTTGAAGGTGACAAGGCTGAGTTGATCGAAAAGATTCGTCAAGCCCTTTACTTCTCAAAAATCATCTCATACGCACAAGGTTTTGCCCAATTGCGTGTGGCTTCTAAAGAAAATAACTGGAACTTGCCATTTGCGGACATCGCATCTATCTGGCGTGATGGCTGTATCATCCGTTCTCGTTTCTTGCAAAAGATCACAGATGCCTACAACCGTGATGCAGACCTTGCAAACCTTCTCTTGGATGAGTACTTCTTGGATGTTACTGCTAAGTACCAACAAGCAGTGCGTGATATCGTAGCTCTTGCTGTTCAAGCTGGTGTACCAGTGCCAACTTTCTCAGCAGCTATTACTTACTTTGATAGCTATCGTTCAGCAGACCTTCCTGCTAACTTGATCCAAGCACAACGTGACTACTTTGGTGCCCACACTTACCAACGTAAAGACAAAGAAGGAACCTTCCACTACTCTTGGTATGACGAAAAATAAGTAGGTCTGCCATGGGGAAACGGATTTTATTACTTGAGAAAGAACGAAATCTCGCTCATTTTCTCAGTCTGGAACTCCAAAAAGAGCAATACCGTGTTGATCTGGTAGAGGAGGGGCAAAAAGCCCTCTCCATGGCTCTCCAGACAGATTATGACTTGATTTTACTGAATGCTCGTCTGGGGGATATGACAGCCCAGGATTTTGCAGAGAGGCTTAGTCGGACAAAACCAGCCTCAGTGATCATGGTCTTGGACCATCGCGAAGAATTGCAAGACCAGATTGAGACAATCCAGCGCTTCGCCGTTTCTTACATCTATAAGCCAGTGATTATTGATCAGCTGGTGGCTCGTATTTCAGCGATTTTCCGAGGTCGGGACTTTATCGACCAACACTGTAGTCAGATGAAGGTCCCAACGTCTTACCGCAATTTGCGTATGGATGTAGAACATCATACCGTTTATCGTGGCGAGGAGATGATTGCTCTGACGCGCCGTGAGTATGACCTTTTGGCCACTCTCATGGGAAGCAAGAAGGTCTTGACTCGTGAGCAGTTGTTGGAAAGTGTTTGGAAGTACGAAAGTGCGACAGAAACCAATATCGTGGATGTTTATATCCGTTATCTACGTAGCAAGCTTGATGTAAAAGGTCAAAAAAGCTACATTAAAACCGTGCGTGGTGTTGGGTACACCATGCAAGAATAGAAAAGCAGTTGCAGTTGTGTAACTGCTTTTTTTGAGGGATTTCTATATATTGACATACAGTCAACTCTTTGCTACAATCAGTTATGGAGGAAAGATCGAATGAAAAAATTTAAAATAATGATGCAAGTTGGACTAGCAGTCTTTTTCTTTGGTTTGCTAGCGACAAGTACAGTATTGGCGGATGATGCTGATTCAGAAGGCTGGCAATTTGTCCAAGAAAATGGTAGAACCTACTACAAGAAGGGGGAACTCAAAGAAACCTATTGGCGAGTGATTGATGGTAAGTACTATTATTTTGATCCTCTATCTGGAGAGATGGTTGTCGGCTGGCAATATATACCTGCTCCACACAAAGGGGTTACGATTGGTTCTTCTCTAAGGCAAGATATTGCTTTTAGACCAGATTGGTTTTACTTTGGTCAAGATGGGGTTCTTCAAGAATTTGTCGGCAAGCAAGTTTTAGAAGCAAAAACTGCTACAAATACCAACAAACATCATGGGGAACAATATGATAGTCCAGCCGAAAAACGTGTTTATTATTTTGAAGATCAGCGTAGCTATCACACTTTAAAAACTGGTTGGATTTCTGATGAAGGACATTGGTATTATTTACAGGAGGATGGTAGCTTCGATGCTCGTATCGACAGTTTAACGGTTGGGGAGCTAGTGCGTGGCTGGACCAATGATAACTCCACTTGGTACTACCTAGACCCAGAAACTGGCATTATGCAAACGGGTTGGAAACAACTTGGCAATAAGTGGTACTATCTCCGTTCATCAGGAGCCATGGCAACTGGTTGGTATCAGGAAGGCTCCACTTGGTATTATTTAGACGAGCCAAATGGCGATATGAAAACGGGCTGGCAATACCTGGGGAACAAGTGGTACTACCTCCGTTCATCAGGAGCTATGGCAACTGGTTGGTATCAGGAAGGTTCGACGTGGTATTATCTAAACGCAAGTAATGGTGACATGAAGACAGGCTGGTTCCAGGTTGGAGGGAAATGGTACTATGCTTATAGTTCAGGTGCTTTAGCAGTGAATACGACTGTAGAAGGCTATTACGTCAATTATAATGGCGAATGGATCCAATAATGAAAGGGGCGATTGTGAAGGAAACAATCGCTTTTTTTGTGAAAATATAATAAAATAGATAGGAGAAAATACTACTGTATGAAATGAGACGGTCTTTTCGTCTGGTTAAAGGAAAACATGACAAAAAAAGTTGGTGTCGGTCAGGCACATAGTAAGATTATTTTAATAGGAGAGCACGCTGTTGTATACGGCTATCCTGCCATTTCTCTGCCTCTCTTAGAGGTAGAGGTGACATGTAAGGTAGTTCCTGCAACGAGTCCGTGGCGTCTTTATGAGGAGGATACTTTGTCCATGGCAGTTTATGCTTCGTTAGAATATTTAGAGATTAAAGAGGCCTGCATTCGCTGTGTGATTGACTCGGCTATCCCTGAAAAACGGGGAATGGGTTCGTCAGCAGCTATCAGCATAGCAGCCATTCGAGCTGTTTTTGACTACTATCAAGCCGACCTGCCTCATGATATATTAGAAATCTTGGTCAATCGGGCGGAGATGATTGCTCATATGAATCCGAGTGGTTTGGATGCCAAGACCTGTCTCAGTGATCGACCTATTCGCTTTATTAAAAACGTTGGATTTACAGAGCTTGAGATGGATCTATCTGCCTATTTGGTGATTGCTGACACGGGCGTGTATGGTCACACTCGTGAAGCTATCCAAGTGGTTCAAAGTAAGGGTAAGGATGCTCTGCCGTTTTTGCATGCCTTGGGAGAATTGACCCAGCAGGCAGAAGATGCGATTAGACGAAAAGATGCTGAAAAACTGGGACAAATCCTCAGTCAAGCGCATTTACATTTAAAAGAAATTGGTGTCAGCAGCCCTGAGGCAGACTCCCTCGTTGAAACGGCTCTTAGCCATGGTGCTCTAGGTGCCAAGATGAGTGGTGGTGGGCTAGGAGGCTGTATTATCGCCTTGGTAGCCAATCTAGGTCAAGCACAAGAACTAGCAAAACGATTAGAAGAGAAAGGAGCTGTTCAGACATGGATCGAAAGCCTGTAACAGTACGTTCCTACGCAAATATTGCCATTATCAAATATTGGGGAAAGAAAAAAGAAAAAGAGATGGTTCCTGCTACTAGCAGCATCTCTCTGACGTTAGAAAACATGTACACAGAGACGACCTTGTCGCCTCTACCGAAGGATGCGACGGCTGATGCATTTTATATCAATGGTCAGCTCCAGAGTGAGGCTGAGCATGCTAAGATGGGCAAAATCATTGACCGTTACCGTCCAGATGGTGAGGGCTTTGTCCGTATCGATACTCAAAACAATATGCCGACTGCGGCGGGCTTGTCCTCTAGTTCTAGTGGTTTGTCCGCCTTGGTCAAGGCTTGCAATGCTTATTTCCAGCTTGGATTGGATAGAAGTCAGTTGGCTCAGGAGGCTAAGTTTGCCTCAGGCTCTTCTTCTCGGAGTTTTTATGGACCACTAGGTGCCTGGGATAAGGATAGTGGAGAGATTTACCCTGTAGAGACAGACTTGAAACTAGCTATGATCATGTTGGTGCTGGAGGACAAGAAAAAACCAATCTCTAGCCGTGATGGGATGAAACTCTGTGTGGAAACCTCGACGACCTTTGATGACTGGGTGCGACAGTCTGAGAAAGATTATCAGGAGATGCTGGTTTATCTCAAAGAAAATGACTTTGCCAAGGTTGGGGAGTTAACGGAGAAAAATGCCCTTGCTATGCACGCTACGACCAAAACAGCATCGCCAGCCTTTTCATATCTGACGGATGCGTCCTATGAAGCGATGGACTTTGTCCGCCAGCTTCGTGGGCAAGGAGAGGCCTGCTACTTTACCATGGATGCTGGTCCCAATGTCAAGGTCCTCTGTCAGGAGAAAGACTTGGAGCATTTATCAGAAATCTTCGGTCAACATTTTCGCTTGATTGTGTCAAAAACAAAGGATTTGAGTCAAGATGATTGCTGTTAAAACTTGCGGAAAACTATACTGGGCGGGTGAGTATGCTATTTTAGAGCCAGGGCAGTTAGCCTTGATAAAGGCGATACCTATCTATATGAGGGGAGAAATTGCCTTTTCTGATAGCTACCGTATCTATTCAGATATGTTTGATTTCGCAGTGGACTTGACGCCAAATCCTGCCTACAGCTTGATTCAAGAAACGATTGCTTTAGTGGAAGATTTTTTGACCTATCGAGGTCAGGATTTAAGGCCTTTTTCTCTAGAAATCAGTGGAAAAATGGAACGGGAAGGCAAAAAGTTTGGTCTGGGTTCTAGTGGTAGCGTCGTTGTCTTGGTGATCAAGGCCCTACTGGCCCTATATGATATTACGGTTGATCCGGAACTCTTGTTCAAGCTGGCTAGCGCGGTCTTGCTTAAGCGAGGCGACAATGGTTCTATGGGAGACCTTGCCTGTATTGTGGCAGAGAATTTGGTTCTCTACCAGTCGTTTGATCGAAAGAAGATAGCTACGTGGTTGGAAGAAGAAAACTTGGCGACAGTTTTGGAGCGCGATTGGGGTTTTTCTATCTCACAAGTAAAACCAGGTCTAGAATGTGATTTCCTAGTGGGATGGACCAAGGAAGTGGCTGTATCGAGTCAAATGGTTCAGCAAATCAAGCAAAACATCAATCAGAATTTTTTAAGTTCCTCAAGAGCAACGGTGACTGCTTTGGTAGAAGCCTTGGAGCAGGGGAGAGCAGAAGAAATAATTAATCAGGTGGAAACAGCCAGCCAGCTTTTAGAAGGCTTGAGCGCAGATATTTACACGCCTTCGCTTAGACAGTTGAAAGAAGCCAGTCAAGATTTGCAGGCTGTTGCCAAGAGTAGCGGCGCTGGTGGTGGTGACTGTGGCATTGCCTTGAGTTTTGATGTGCAATCAACTGAAACTATAAAAAATCGCTGGGCTGATCTGGGGATTGAGCTCTTATACCAAGAAAGGATAGGACATGACGACAAATCGTAAGGACGAGCATATCCGCTATGCCCTTGAGCAGAAAAGTTCCTATAATAGCTTTGATGAGGTTGAGTTAATCCACTCTTCGCTACCGCTCTATGACCTAGATGAGATTGATTTGTCTACAGAATTTGCAGGTCGAAAGTGGGACTTTCCTTTTTATATCAATGCTATGACGGGTGGGAGCAAAAAAGGTAAAGAAATCAATCAAAAGCTGGCTCAGGTGGCAGAAGCCTGTGGGATTTTATTTGTGACGGGTTCTTATAGCGCAGCCCTAAAAAATCCTACAGATAATTCTTTTTCTGTCAAATCTAGCCATCCAAATCTCCTCCTTGGAACCAATATTGGCTTGGACAAGCCTGTTGAGTTAGGACTTCAGACTGTAGAAGAGATGAATCCTCTCCTCCTGCAGGTGCATGTCAATGTCATGCAGGAATTGCTCATGCCCGAGGGAGAAAGGAAGTTCAGAAGCTGGCAATCGCATCTAGCAGATTATAGCAAACGCATCCCTGTTCCTCTTGTTTTAAAAGAAGTCGGTTTTGGCATGGATGCCAAGACCATCGGGAGAGCCTATGAACTGGGTGTTCGAACCTTTGACCTGTCAGGTCGTGGTGGTACCAGTTTTGCCTACATTGAAAACCGTCGTAGTGGTCAGCGTGACTACCTCAATCAATGGGGACAATCTACCATGCAAGCCCTTCTCAATGCCCAAGGCTGGAAAGACAAGGTCGAACTCTTGGTCAGTGGAGGTGTTCGGAACCCGCTTGATATGATTAAGTGCCTGGTCTTTGGAGCCAAGGCTGTGGGACTGTCACGTACCGTTCTAGAGTTGATTGAAACCTATTCCGTCGAAGAGGTGATTGGCGTCATCCAAAGCTGGAAAGACGATCTGCGTTTGATCATGTGTGCCCTTAACTGTGCCACCATAGCGGATTTGCAAAACGTAGACTATATTCTTTATGGCAAACTCAAAGAAGCAAAAGATCAGATGTAAAGAGGTCGGGACAAGAATCCCGCCCTTTTTTGTAGCCTTTTGTCAACTGTAGTGAGTTGATGAAACCAAGCTTGTACGAGCGATTTCTGTCCCATCTCCTTTTTCCATCCTCAGACCGAGGTGACTTTTTTGAATTGTGATAAAATAGAAGGGAGAGGATGCAGCTATGAAAAAATTTCAAATCTTTTTATTTATTGAAGCCTGTCTATTGACGGGAGCTCTGATTTTGATGGTATCAGAGCATTTTTCGCGTTTTCTGCTGATTCTATTCCTCTTTTTGCTCTTGCTCCGTTATTATACAGGTAAAGAGGGCAACAACGTTCTCCTCCTTGTGGCGACTATTCTTTTCTTTTTCATCGTCATGCTCAATCCCTTTGTGATTTTAGCTATCTTTGTAGCTGTCATATACAGCCTCTTTCTTCTCTATCCAATGATGAATCAAGAAAGAGAGGAGACGGATTTGGTCTTTGAAGAGGTGGTGACGGTTAAAAATGAACGCAATCCTTGGTTTGGCAATCTCCATCATTTCTCTAGTCACCAGACCTGCCAATTTGACGATATCAACCTCTTTCGTCTCATGGGCAAGGACACCATTCATTTAGAAAGAGTTATCCTAACCAATCATGACAATGTCATTATCCTTAGAAAGATGGTCGGAACGACTAGGATTATCGTACCTGTAGATGTGGAAATCAGCCTCAGTGTCAACTGTCTCTACGGAGATCTTACCTTCCTCCATCAACCTAAGAGATCTCTCCGCAATGAACACTATCATCAGGAAACCAGAGACTATCTCAAGAGTAACAAGAGCGTCAAGATTTTTCTAACTACTATGATTGGAGATGTGGAGGTGGTTAGAGGATGAAAAAGCAATCCTATCTATTAATCGGGCTGACTTCTCTCCTTTTTATCCTCTTTTTGACCAATAGTCTACTGGATATTCTCAATCTTGATTGGTCCTATTTGCTACAAGATATCGAAAAACTGGAAAAGTTAATCTTCTTGATCTTTGTCTTTAGTCTTTCCATGTCCTTCTTTTTTGTCCTCTTTTGGAGGGTGATGGAAGAAATTTCTCGCAGAAAAATGCAGGTCAATCTCAAGCGCTTATTAGCAGGGAAAGAACTAGTTTCTTTTGCAGATCCAGACTTGGATGCCAGTTTCAAGTCCTTATCTGGTAAGCTCAATCTTTTGACAGAAGCTGTTCAAAAGGCTGAAAACCAAAGCCTAGTCAAGGAAGAAGAAATCATCGAGAAAGAACGGAAGCGGATAGCGCGTGACTTACATGATACGGTTAGTCAGGAGTTGTTTGCGGCGCATATGATTTTATCAGGTGTCAGTCAGCAGGCTTTGAAGCTTGATAGAGAAAAGATGCAGATCCAGTTGCAAAGTGTCGCAGCCATCCTCGAAACAGCCCAGAAAGATCTACGGGTCTTGCTCTTGCATTTGCGACCCGTTGAGTTGGAAGACAAGAGTCTGGTTGAAGGGATTCAAATTCTCTTAAAAGAACTTGAGGACAAGAGTGATCTCAAGGTAAGTCTCAAGCAAAATGTGTCTAAATTGCCTAAGAAAATCGAAGAGCACATCTTCCGCATTATTCAGGAGTTGATCAGCAATACCCTTCGCCATGCTCAGGCATCTTGTTTGGATGTCTATCTCTATCAGACAGATGTTGAATTGCAGCTAAAGGTAGTGGACAATGGGATTGGTTTCCAGTTAGGGAGCTTAGACGACTTGAGTTATGGACTGAGAAATATCAAGGAGCGGGTTGAAGATATGGCAGGAACGGTTCAACTCTTGACAGCACCCAAGCAAGGACTGGCGGTTGATATCCGTATTCCCCTGCTAGACAAGGAATCATAAAGGAGTAGAGATGAAAATTTTACTGGTAGATGACCATGAAATGGTCCGATTGGGCTTGAAAAGCTACTTTGACCTCCAAGACGATGTAGAAGTTGTGGGCGAGGCGGCCAATGGGTCTCAAGGTATTGAGTTGGCCTTGGAACTGCGCCCAGATGTCATTGTCATGGATATTGTCATGCCTGAGATGAATGGGATTGATGCTACCTTAGCCATCCTCAAAGAATGGCCTGAAGCCAAGATTTTGATTGTGACCTCTTACTTGGACAATGAAAAAATCATGCCGGTCTTGAATGCTGGTGCCAAAGGCTATATGCTAAAGACTTCTAGTGCAGACGAGCTGCTCCATGCCGTTCGTAAGGTGGCTGCTGGCGAGCTGGCCATTGAACAAGAGGTCAGCAAGAAAGTCGAATACCACCGCAATCATATCGAGCTTCATGAGGACTTGACTGCGCGTGAACGAGATGTGCTTCAACTCATTGCCAAGGGCTACGAAAATCAACGGATCGCAGATGAACTCTTCATCTCTCTCAAGACGGTCAAGACCCACGTGTCCAACATCCTTGCCAAGCTTGAGGTTAGCGATCGCACCCAGGCAGCGGTCTATGCCTTTCAGCACCACTTGGTCGGGCAGGAGGACCTTTAGATGAGTCTTGCAGATTTACTTGAGGAGCTAGAAGCAGCAAAAGACCCTGAGAAAGCGGGACCTATGGAAGCCTATATGCGTCATCAATTTTCCTTTCTAGGTATTGCGGCGCCAGAAAGAAATGCGCTCTATAGAAAATTCTTTCCAAGCGCGAAAAAAACAAAGATTATCGATTGGGATTTTGTAGACACTTGCTGGGAAAAGGAGCCTAGAGAATACCAATATGTGGCTGCCAACTATTTGAAAGCTATGCAGTTTTATCTAACGAAGGATGATTTGCCTAAGCTTGAGCGTCTGGTCGTGATCAAGTCTTGGTGGGACACGGTAGATATTCTAGATCGAGTAGTTGAGAGTTTGGTGGCCGACCATCCGGAACTTGAAGAAGTGCTTTTAAAATGGAGCCTATCAGACAATATCTGGCTGAGACGAGTCGCTATTGACCACCAGTTGTTAAGAAAAGAGAAAACAAATGTCCAACTGATGGAAAAGATCCTGCTCAACAATCTGGACCAGACAGAATTTTTTATCAACAAAGCCATCGGTTGGGCCCTAAGAGACTACTCTAAAACCAATCCCGAATGGGTAGCACGTTTTATTGAAAAAAATAAGAAAAGAATGGCTGAACTTAGTATCAAGGAAGCGAGCAAGTACCTCTAGCACTATTGAAAAGCGCATTCATTACTTGAAAAAAGTTGCTATTATATGGTATAATGGACTGTATTAAAAATTTTAAGGAGAAATGACAGAATGTCTGTATCATTTGAAAACAAAGAAACAAACCGTGGTGTCTTGACTTTCACTATCTCTCAAGACCAAATCAAACCAGAATTGGACCGTGTATTTAACTCAGTAAAGAAAACTCTTAACGTTCCTGGTTTCCGTAAAGGTCACCTTCCACGCCCTATCTTCGACCAAAAATTTGGTGAAGAAGCTCTTTATCAAGATGCAATGAACGCACTTTTGCCAGACGCTTATGAAGCTGCAGTAAAAGAAGCTGGTCTTGAAGTAGTTGCACAACCAAAAATCGATGTGACTTCAATGGAAAAAGGTCAAGACTGGGTTATTACAGCTGAAGTCGTGACAAAACCTGAAGTAAAATTGGGTGACTACAAAAACCTTGAAGTATCAGTTGATGTAGAAAAAGAAGTAACAGACGCTGACGTTGAAGAGCGTATCGAACGCGAACGCAACAACTTGGCTGAATTGGTTATCAAGGAAGCTGCTGCTGAAAATGGCGACACTGTTGTCATCGACTTCGTTGGTTCTATCGACGGTGTTGAATTTGACGGTGGAAAAGGTGAAAACTTCTCACTTGGACTTGGATCAGGTCAATTCATCCCTGGTTTTGAAGACCAATTGGTTGGACACTCAGCTGGCGAAACTGTTGATGTTGTCGTAACATTCCCAGAAGACTACCAAGCAGAAGACCTTGCAGGTAAAGAAGCTAAATTCGTAACAACTATCCACGAAGTAAAAGCAAAAGAAGTTCCAGCTCTTGACGATGAACTTGCAAAAGATATCGACGAAGAAGTGGAAACTCTTGACGAATTGAAAGAAAAATACCGCAAAGAATTGACTGCTGCGAAAGAAGAAGCATACAAAGATGCCGTTGAAGGTGCAGCAATCGATAAAGCTGTAGAAAACGCTGAAATCGTAGAACTTCCAGAAGAAATGATTCACGAAGAAGTTCACCGTTCAGTAAATGAATTCCTTGGAAACTTACAACGTCAAGGGATCAACCCTGACATGTACTTCCAAATCACAGGAACTACTCAAGAAGACCTTCACAAACAATACGAAGCAGAAGCTGAGTCACGTACGAAGACTAACCTTGTTATCGAAGCAGTTGCCAAAGCTGAAGGATTTGACGCTTCAGAAGAAGAAATCCAAAAAGAAATCGAGCAATTGGCTGCAGATTACAACATGGAAGTGGCCCAAGTTCAAAACTTGCTTTCAGCTGACATGTTGAAACACGATATCGCTATCAAAAAAGCTGTTGAATTGATTACAAGCACTGCAACAGTAAAATAATCTTAAAAGAGAAAAGAGCCCACCTGACTAGGTGGGCTTTCTGCTGTACTATTTTCCAAAAATCTCTTTTAAGTCTGCATCTGTAATCCCAATCATGGCTGGAATACTAGACCAGTTTTCCTCGGTGAGGATGCAGGATTGTTCAGAGTCACTTGCTGTGGCAGTTTCAGAGAAGGCTTGTTTACTTTCTTTAATATTATTTTCAATTAGATCACTGAAGCGTTCAATCAGATAGGTCTTGCGAGCAGTCCCGATATGCTTGACTGCATAGTCAAAGGCCTGTAACTCGCCAAGAAGGATGAGCTTGCTCTTGGCCCGTGTGATAGCTGTGTAGATGAGATTGCGTTCCAGCATGCGCTTGCTAGCACTAGTGATGGGCAGGATGACAACAGGAAACTCACTTCCCTGCGACTTATGAATACTCATGGCATAGGCCAGTCGAATCTTGTACCATTCGTTTCGAGGATAGATGACCTCATTGCCATCGAAATCAATGACAATCTCGTCTTGCTTGGACTCAGCGTATTTTCCAGGAATCAGGTCTGTGATGTAGCCTAGGTCTCCGTTAAAGACATTGACTTCGGCATCGTTGACTAGGTGAATGACCTTGTCACCCTTGCGATAGAAGCATTGGGGAGCTTCAAAACTGAGTTGGTCTTTTTGTGGTGGATTGAGCAGGTCTTGCATGAGCTGATTGATGGCATCAATACCTGCAGTACCTCGATACATAGGCGCTAGCACCTGAATATCACGAGCCGGAATGCCACTTCTGAGGGCAGCACCAAGAATTTTCTCAATGGTAGCTGGGATATGGCCACTAGCGATTTCAAAGTAGGAGCGGTCTGCCTTTTTCTGGGTAAAGTCAGCTGGCAAGATGCCTTGTCGAATCTGACTAGCCAAGGTGACGATAGTTGATTCTTCACTCTGACGGTAAATCCGTTCCAAGCGGGTCTGCGGAATCAGGGGGATCTGGAGCAGGTCAGCCAGGACTTGTCCGGGACTAACAGAAGGCAACTGGTCGCTATCGCCCACGATGAGAATTTTACTGTTAGAAGAAATGTTGGAGAAGAGTTGGTTGGCTAGCCAAGTATCAACCATAGAAAACTCATCCACGATGATAAAGTCGGCGTCCAGATAATCTTCCAGATGGCTGGTATCATCGTCTCCCGTCATTCCCAAATGGCGGTGTATGGTAGCACTTGGCAATCCTGTCAATTCATTCATGCGCCGAGCGGCTCGACCAGTTGGAGCAGCGAGAAGAATAGGTAAGTTGCTCTTTTTCTTGAGATTGAGTCCTTCAAGCAGGGCATAGACAGCGATAATCCCATTGATAACAGTGGTTTTACCTGTACCAGGTCCACCTGTCAGGATAAAGACCTTGTTCTGGATGGCGTCACAGATAGCTTGCTTTTGGATACTATCGTATTGGATACCCAGTTCTTCCTCAACACTAGCGATATGCTTTTGAATGGCTTCCAAATCATGACTCTTTTGCTTTCCTTTTTCGAGGATACGAACCAAGTTATTGCGGATGCCTTCTTCGGCGAAAAAGAGGCTGTTATCAAAGATTTTGGTATCCACCTGTTGGATTTTATCTTCTTCGATCAAATGAGCTAATTCCTGAGCTACTTGGCTGGGATCGAGTTCCACGGGACGGGAAAACTCGAGGAGAGTAAGTGTCTGTTCCAGCAAATCTCGAGCCTCCATATAGGTATCGCCCGTATCCATACAACCTTGAAAGAGACTGTGGACAAGGCCAGCACGGAAGCGTTCAGGAGCTTGACTTTCGATGCCTAGTTCGGCAGCTAATTGGTCGGCGATGGTAAAACCCAAGCCTTTGATATCCTCGACCAGCTGGTAGGGATAATTTTCAACCACATCAAGAGTTTCTTCCTTGTAAAAGTCTTGAATCTGAAAGGCTAGTTTATTGGGAATGCCGTAGTTGGCCAGTTTAGCCAAGACCATTTCTGTCCCATAGTTGAGACGGAGGGTGGAGACAAAAGCCTCACGGTTTTTGGTAGAGAGTCCAGCAATGCTTTCCAGTTTTTCAGGATGCTCCAGAATTTCGTCTATGGTATTGTCACCATAGCTATCCACGATTTTTTTGGCCGTTTTGAGACCAATCCCCTTGAAATGGCTACTGGAAAAGTACTTGACCAGCCCATTTTTGGTTGGTTTTGCCCGCTCATAACGGCTGATCTGAAGCTGTTCCCCATACTTGGAGTGCTGAACGATTTGTCCCCAAAAAGTGTAGTCTTCCCCTTCAATCACGTCCGCCATAGTTCCTGTAACGATGATTTCAAAATCGTCAAAGTCCTCCGCATTGGTATCTTCGATATCTAGGAGGAGGATGCGATAAAAATTACTGGGATTTTCAAAAATAATCCGTTCAATGGTGCCTGAAAAATAAACTTCCATAGGTTTCCTTTACATGAGTTCATGAGAGTTGGACCCTTAGCTTCTTTCAACAAGCTAGGAGGCTAAAAGGTTTTCTACTCGCAATAGAAAAAGAGACTGAGACTTAGCGTTCTCGGCCTCTTCCTTATCTTAAAAAGTTCCGATACGGTTAAGTGGCCAGAAACGGAATTTTGCTTCACCTTTGATATCGCTTGCCTTGAAGGTGCCGACATGGCGGCTGTCGCTAGAGACTAGACGATCGTCACCAAGGAGAAGGTACTCGCCTTGAGGGACAGTAAAGCTGAAGCTAGTGTTGGAATTAACATCGACCGTAAAGGCTTGTGCTTTTTGAGCAAGTTCTCTAAAGTAAACTCCCTTATTGCCTTCAAATCCTTTGCCAGTATAGGTATTTTGCAACTTTTCTGTTTTGAACAAGTTGAGGTATTCAGCTAGGTAAGGTTCATCCGTTTCTTCACCGTTGATAAAAAGTTTATCATTTTCGTAGCGGATGGTATCTCCAGGCATACCGATAACCCTTTTGACAATGTCTTTATTTCCTTCTTCCTCATGCGCAACCACGATGTCGAAGCGGTCAATTGGGAGGTGTTTGACGACGAAGAGAACCTCTCCGTCAGCTAGGGTAGGGTCCATCGAGTGTCCTTCCACGCGGACATTGCTCCAAAGAAAGATACGGCTAAGACCTACCAGTGCGATAATCAGGAAGAAAACTCCCCATTCTTTTAGAAATGTTTTAAACGAATTCATAACTCACCTTTCTAGAAGTGCTTTGGCTTTTTCAGTGTTTTTAAAATGCAGTTTGGCGCAGAAATGAAGTCCCTTCATACCATAGGCTTGCAGGATTTTGCTAGCAACCTTATCAGATGCAGTTCCAGCGCCACTTGGCAGTTGATAGCCTAGTTCTCGTCCAAGATTTTCCAAGTTTTCGAGGAAGAGATCCCGCGCGATGATAGAGCTAACTGCAACAGCCAGGTATTTGCCCTCAGCTTTTTCTTCCAAAGTGATCTTGTTTGGAAAATGATTGGCTTCTTGCGCCAAGTACTTGTCATAGTTTTTAGCACTTGTAAAAGCATCAATGACGATTTTTTCTGGCTGGACTCCTTTTTGAAGCAGGAGAAAAATAGCCTGATTGTGAAGGGCAACTTTTACAGAAACAGCATTGTAACGCTCTCCGATAACTTCGTTGTACTTGCTCGGTGAAAGGAGAAGCGCTTGGTGCTGGATTTTTTCCTTGAGAATAGGGGCAATTTGACGAATCTTTTGATCTGTCAGAGTCTTAGAATCCCCCACACCGAGTTTTCGCAAGAAGTCGTGCTGATCAGGTGTCACGAAGGAAGCCACGACAGCCAGCCCACCAAAGTAGGAACCATTTCCCACCTCATCAGTCCCAATCATAGGAAAATCTTGTCCACTGTTTTCTTGTTGAACCTCATAGCCAAAGAAACTGGCGTACTGCTCAGCAGCTTCGCCCTGCAGGAGGACTTTTCCAGAAGTATAGATGGAAACCGTTGCCTGAGGCAGTCGCAAAAAATAGCGAATATAAGGATTTTTACTAGGACTGAGAGCCTTCTGATACTGACTTAAAAAGCTCTGAATTTCCTGTTCACTTGGTGTGAGTGTGATACTTGCCATAGTCTCTATTGTACCACAAAAGCAGGAGAATTGGTAAAAACTGACAAAGTTAGCGAAATTTGGTATAATATCGTGAGGTGAATTTTATGGCAAATCTAAATCGATATAAGTTTACATTCGGGAAAAAGACATTAACCTTGACAACCGAGCATGACAACCTCTTTATGGAGGAAATTGCCAAGGTTGCGACTGAAAAATACCAAGCAATTAAAGAACAAATGCCTGGAGCAGATGATGAAACCATTGCGCTTCTTTTAGCGGTCAATTGTCTGTCTACACAGCTCAATCGTGAGATTGAATTTGATGACAAGGAGCAAGAGTTGTTAGAACTCCGCCACAAGTTGATTGCTGTTAAACAAGAACAGAGCAAGATTGAGGATTCCCTATGATTTCAATCCTACTCTTACTGGTTCTGGCTTGGGGTTTTTACATTGGCTACCGTAGAGGCTTGGTTCTGCAAGTTTATTATTTCCTCCTTGCAGTGATTTCAGCCTTTGTTGCGGGACAGTTTTATAAATCGCTGGGAGAACACTTCCACTTGCTTGTCCCTTATGCCAATCCTCAGGAAGGACAGGGAACTTTTTTCTTCCCTTCAGACCAGCTTTTTCAGCTAGACAAGGTCTTTTATGCGGGTCTAGCCTACCTTTTAGTTTTCGGAATTTGTTACAGTATCGGACGTTTTATCGGTTTGTTCCTACACTTGATTCCAACTAAAAAGCTCGATGTCAAATGGTTTCGTATCGGAGCAGGCCTATTGTCGCTATTGGTAACCTTATTTGTCTTGCAAATGGCTCTGACCATTCTTGCAACGGTGCCTCTGGCAGCTGTGCAAAATCCCCTTGAAAAGAGCATGGTAGCCAAGCACATCATCCAAAGTGTCCCTTTTACGACAAACTTTATCAAACAACTCTGGGTGACAAATTTAATCGGATAAAAAGGGCGGGATTTTTCCTAGCCCTTTGTTTACAGATTGGACGACTAGGGTTAGGTAAAGTCCAAAAATCTCTAGGCGCTACGATCTTGTAAACAAGCATACAAGGAAAGAATATGAATACAAAAATACTAGAAACCTTAGAATTCAATAAAATCAAGGCCTTGTTTGAACCGCATCTCCTGACAGAACAAGGCCTAGAGGAGCTAAAAGGCTTGGCTCCAACTGCAAAGGCGGATAAGATTAAACAAGCCTTTACAGAGATGGAGGAAATGCAAGCCCTTTTTGTGGAGCAACCCCACTTTACCATCCTAGCGACACGTGAGATTTCAGCTGTCTGCAAGCGTCTGGAGATGGGGGCGGACCTCAATATTGAGGAGTTCCTGCTCCTCAAACGAGTCTTGCTTGCTAGCAGAGAGTTGCAAGGTTTTTATACCAATCTCGAAAACGTACGCTTGGAACAGTTGGCGAGATGGTTTGAAAAACTGCATGAGTTTCCACACTTGCAAGGGAGTCTTCAAGCTCTAAATGATGCAGGATTTATCGAAAATTTCGCTAGTGAAGAACTAGCGCGCATCCGTCGGAAGATTCATGATAGCGAGAGCCAAGTCCGTGACGTCTTGCAAGACTTGCTCAAACAAAAAGCACCAATGTTGACCGAAGGGATAATCGCTAGCAGAAATGGCCGTCAAGTCTTACCAGTCAAGAACACCTACCGCAACAAGATCGCAGGTGTTGTTCATGACATCTCTGCTAGTGGTAATACGGTCTATATCGAGCCACGTGAGGTCGTGAAACTGAGCGAAGAAATTGCGAGTCTGCGAGCTGATGAGCGCTACGAGATGATTCGTATCCTGCAGGAACTATCGGAACGGGTCCGTCCTCATGCGGCAGAGATTGCTAATGATGCTTGGATTATCGGCCATCTGGATCTGATTCGTGCTAAGGTGCGTTTCATCCAAGAAAGACAAGCAGTCGTTTCTCAACTTTCAGAGAATCAAGAGATTCAACTCCTTCATGTTCGCCATCCTTTGGTCAAAAATGCAGTGGCAAACGATGTACACTTTGGTAAGGAATTAACGGCCATTGTCATTACAGGTCCCAATACTGGTGGGAAGACCATCATGCTCAAAACCTTGGGTTTGACTCAACTGATGGCCCAGTCAGGCTTGCCCATTCTAGCTGATAAGGGGAGCCGTGTCGGTGTTTTCGAAGAAATCTTCGCAGATATCGGGGATGAGCAGTCTATCGAGCAAAGCTTGTCTACCTTCTCCAGCCACATGACTAATATCGTAGATATTCTTGGCAAGGTCAACCAACATTCGCTCTTATTACTAGATGAGCTCGGGGCTGGTACCGATCCGCAGGAAGGGGCAGCCCTTGCTATGGCTATTTTGGAGGATCTTCGTCTCCGTCAGGTTAAGACCATGGCGACGACCCATTATCCAGAACTCAAGGCCTACGGTATTGAGACAGCCTTTGTGCAAAATGCCAGCATGGAGTTTGATACAGCCAGTCTGCGTCCGACCTATCGCTTTATGCAGGGCGTTCCTGGTCGAAGCAATGCCTTTGAGATTGCCAAACGCCTGGGCTTGTCAGATGTTATCGTAGGGGATGCCAGCCAGCAGGTTGATCAGGATAATGACGTCAACCGTATCATTGAGCAATTGGAAGAGCAAACGCTTGAAAGCCGTAAACGCTTGGACAATATCCGTGAGGTAGAGCAAGAAAACCTTAAGATGAACCGAGCGCTCAAAAAACTCTATAACGAGCTTAATCGTGAAAAGGAGGCAGAGCTCAACAAGGCGCGTGAACAAGCTGCTGAAATTGTGGAACTCGCTCTAAGTGAGAGTGACCAGATTCTCAAGAACCTTCACAGTAAGTCTCAACTCAAACCCCATGAAATCATTGAAGCCAAGGCAGAGCTGAAAAAACTGGCTCCTGAAAAAGTCGACTTATCTAAAAACAAGGTCCTTCAAAAAGCCAAGAAAAAACGAGCTCCAAAGGTTGGGGATGATATTGTGGTTCTCAGTTATGGTCAGCGTGGAACCTTGACCAATCAGCTTAAGGACGGCCGTTGGGAAGCCCAAGTTGGTTTGATTAAGATGACCTTGGAAGAGAAAGAATTTGACCTTGTTCAGGCTCAGCAAGAAGCCCCAGTCAAGAAAAAACAAGTCAATGTCGTGAAACGTGCTTCTGGTCGTGGTCCGCAAGCCAGACTGGATCTCCGAGGCAAACGATACGAAGAGGCTATGAATGAGCTGGATGCCTTTATCGACCAAGCCCTGCTCAATAATATGGCGCAAGTCGACATCATCCATGGTATCGGAACAGGTGTCATTCGTGAGGGAGTCACCAAATACCTGCAAAGAAACAAGCATGTCAAGAGTTTTGGCTATGCCCCACAAAATGCTGGAGGCAGTGGCGCCACTATTGTAACCTTTAAAGGATAGAAAAAAAGAGTGCTTCTCTTTTTTTGAAAAAGAAGTGAAAATCCGTCTTTTTTCAAATAATATATTGACAAAAGCTAACTTTTCTTGTAAAATAATAAAAAATTAAATACCAACACCGAATGAAGTTTAATAGAAGTGGAGAAAGGTTTGTTTTCCATGACTGTAAATGGACGGAACTCTGGAGAGACCGTAAAGGCACCGAAGGGGCAAGGCAGGCAACTGCTCAAACTCTCAGGTAAAAGGACAGAGCTAAGATAGACCGCTTTTTGGCATTTATCTAGGCATTCCAGAGTACATGTATCTTGCATGTGCTCTTTCTTTTGGGGTTGAAAAGATAGGAGAAGGACATGTTAGAATTGCTTAAAGCGCTTGATGCTTTCGTTTGGGGATCTCCCCTCTTACTGTTATTGGTCGGAACGGGAATCTACTTGACCATCCGACTAGGACTTTTACAGGTAGCTCGACTCCCCAAGGCTTTTCAGTTGATCTTTACCAAGGACAAGGGACATGGCGATGTGTCGAGCTTTGCAGCTCTTTGTACAGCTCTAGCTGCCACCGTTGGTACGGGAAATATCATAGGAGTCGCGACAGCCATTAAGGTTGGGGGACCAGGTGCTCTCTTTTGGATGTGGATGGCAGCCTTCTTTGGGATGGCAACCAAGTATGCTGAAGGCTTGCTGGCTATCAAGTACCGCACCAAGGATGCAAATGGGGCTGTAGCTGGAGGGCCCATGCACTACATCCTTTTGGGAATGGGAGAAAAGTGGCGTCCCCTTGCAATCTTCTTTGCCCTAGCTGGTGTATTGGTGGCCCTTCTGGGGATTGGTACCTTTACCCAAGTCAATTCAATTACAGAATCTATCCAAAATACAGCTCAAATTGATCCAGCTATCACAGCTCTCGTTTTGTCTGTTTTTGTCGCGATTGCAGTCTTTGGTGGCCTCAAATCCATATCAAAAGTTTCGATAGCAGTGGTTCCTTTTATGGCTATTGTCTATATTCTGGGAACTCTTACAGTTATTCTCTTTAATATCGAAAAAATCCCAGCCACACTTGCCCTCATCTTTACTTCAGCCTTTAGTCCAGCTGCTGCGGTAGGTGGTTTTGCAGGTGCTAGTATTCGGATGGCTATCCAAAATGGTGTGGCGCGAGGAGTCTTCTCTAATGAATCTGGTCTTGGTTCAGCTCCGATTGCGGCGGCTGCAGCTAAGACAAATGAGCCTGTCGAGCAAGGCTTGATTTCCATGACAGGAACCTTTATTGATACGTTGATTATCTGTACTCTGACAGGTCTGACCATCTTGGTGACTGGGGTTTGGAGCGGTGATTTGAATGGTGTTGCTTTGACCCAGTCAGCCTTTTCAACAGTTTTTTCACATTTTGGCCCTGTTCTTTTGACTATTTTCCTTGTTCTCTTTGCCTTTACGACAATTCTCGGTTGGAATTACTACGGAGAGCGCTGTTTCGAGTTTCTCTTTGGTGTTCGCTTTATCTGGCTCTATCGAGTGGTCTTTGTACTCATGGTCTTGTTGGGAGGTTTTATCGAGTTGGATATGGTCTGGATTATCGCAGACATTGTCAATGCCTTGATGGCCTTACCTAACTTGATTGCCCTTTTGGTCTTGTCCCCAGTAGTTGTTGCTGAGACTAAAAAGTATTTTAAACACTAACCCAATCACACTTTCAGTGTGATTTTTTTCATTTCATAGGCATTTCCTATCAAGGCGATTGAAAATATATATTATCCAAGGGGGAAATTCTATGATAGACTAAATGACAATAAAATGAAAAGAGGTTTCTTATGACAACATTTACCATCCACACAGTAGAATCAGCACCAGCAGAAGTGAAAGAAGTTCTTGAAACAGTACAAAAAGATAACAATGGCTATATTCCCAACCTAATCGGTCTCTTGGCCAATGCTCCTACTGCTCTTGAAGCCTACCGAACTGTCGGAGCTATCAACCGTCGCAATAGCCTGACACCAGTGGAACGCGAAGTAGTGCAAATCACAGCTGCCGTAACCAATGGTTGTGCTTTCTGCGTCGCAGGTCACACTGCCTTTTCGATCAAACAAATCCAGATGAATGATGATCTTCTCCAAGCACTCCGCAACCGTACTCCAATCGAGACAGATCTAAAACTAGATACTCTAGCTAAGTTTACCTTGGCGGTTATCAATACCAAAGGGCGTGTGGGAGATGAAGCCTTGACTGAATTTTTGGAAGCTGGCTATACGCAACAAAATGCCTTGGATGTGGTTCTCGGTGTTAGTCTTGCTAGCCTCTGCAACTATGCCAACAACCTAGCCAATACGCCTATTAACCCAGAATTGCAACCGT
>CAUVGG010000011.1:0-26896 GCA_963551305.1 uncultured Streptococcus sp. | reverse complement strand
CGGCCTTCACCTTGTCTAAGTACTTGGGCGGATGGCAGAGTTCTACATTGCGCCCGACTTGGGACGGTGTCCGTTTGAAAATCATCTCATCAGCTGGCGTATTGTCATTGTAATACTGGAAAATATCGTCTTTATTGACAAAAGTGATTTCCATAGGGAGGTGATTGAGGATGAGGTTGGCCTGCTCGACCGAGAGATAGCCATTGCCAAAAGCCTGTTGACTATGGCGGTCCAGCACTGCTTCCTTTTCCTTAGGGGTAAAGGTAATGGTAAACTGACCTTCTGGCGTATCGATAACTTGCTGAACTTGACCTTCTGCCGTGTCTAGTTGCACGGGCTCCTCTGTACTCTTTTCCTCAACAAAGCTCTGGCGCTCTGGCACCCATTTCTCAGACGGACGGATGATGGCATAGCCGTAGGCATCGCTCTCCTCCGCAATCTGAATCCAGTCATCCTGAGTAAAGGACTCAAGGAGAATCATGAGAAGGATGGACTCTTCCTTGAAAATCATACTTTCAAACTCTGTCGCAAAAGCTTCAAAATCTTCTTTTACACTGCTAATCGAAACTTCTGGTAGTGACTTAGCTGTCGTTAGAGCTGTTTGAAAGAGTTCCCTGATCTGGTCATCCACTCCCCACATAACCTTTGGAGGTGAATCGTGTCCATAGCGCTCCATGATGGGAAAGAAGAGCTCTTCCTTGCGCTGATAGTGGATGTCAAATTGCCCCAAAAGTCCCATTTGACGGACCAAGCCCTTGCGCATCTCTGCCAGCATTTCCTCATCTTCCATAGACTCATAGGTATCCAACAGTCTCCGAATGCGAATCAAAGCTGCACGGAGAGCCAGATTTTCATCCTTGAAGACGCGAACTGGGTGGCCAGGGTGTTCAGTCTCCTCCACTTCGACGCCCTTAACAGCATTTTTAAAAAGATTGGCATGGACATCACAGAGCTCCATGACATCTTCAAAGGTAACACCTGAGTCTGAGTTCATCAGCTCGTGCTCCATGAGGGAAATCTCGATAGCTGAAACACCTGTAAAGGTCGCATCAAAACGCTCCTGAACCGACTCGGGAGAGACGCCATTGTGCAATTCTAACAAAATATCCCGTAGGATATGAATCCGTTCATCTGCCATTAGTCTAATCCAATCACTTCATAGCCGTTCGCTTCTAGCGTGCGGACAATCTTGTCCATAGGAGTTCCTTCAAGTTTAGAACCCTGCTTCAGCGATACTTTGCGACCGACTGTGTTGCGCATCAAGGGATTAGCAAGTGGTTTAAAACCGAGCTCCACTAGGATTTCCAAAACTTCTGGGTGCTTGTCTACCACTTCTGCAACGGGAATTGACACATCGATGATATTATCCATGACGACCTCCATGTATGTTCTAATACTCTTCGAAAATCTCTTCAAACCACATCAGCGTTGCCTTAACGTAGGTATGGTTACTGACTTCGTCAGTTCTATCCACAACTTCAAAACACTGTTTTGAGCAACCTGCGACTAGATTCATAGTTTGCTCTTTGATTTTCATTGAGTATAAAATGATTTTACTGCTTATATTATACCATATGGGAAGAGATTAAAAAACTAGCAGCGGAGTTCCTGCTAGTTTCTTTCATTTCAAGTTATTCCTTATCATCTGGTTTTGCGAGCCACTGGGCTACATCCATCAGCTTGTCAGCAAGCAGTACTTTCCCGAAACCTACTAGAGCATTGTCGTCTTTTTTCATGTTCTTCAGAACTTTGACGCTTTGCATCACAAAAAAGTAATTCCCGTAAGTCTTGGCTAGAATTTTAATGAATCCCATATTACCTTCCCTCGTCTAGCTGTAGTTTCTAGCTGATTGCTCTACCAGACTAGCTAGTTATTGATAAGAAATCATTTCATCTCACTCTTTCCAATTTCTATACTATCATACAAGTTGAGCTTTATAAAGCTTTTTAACAATTTTTTACTCTAGAGAGATTACCCCAGTATTTTTTATTGCCATTTCTCCACCAAAAAAGAGGGTTCCCCCTCTTTCTTAGTTCTTATCCAGATTGCGTAGCATCTCGTCAATCTTGTTCCCATATTCGATGGATTCGTCTTTGACGAAGGTCAAATCTGGGATTTTGTACAATTTCAAATTGCGACCAAGTTCACGTTTGATGGTACCAGTTGCTTTTTCAAGCCCGATTTGAGCTTTTTGGTTATCCGAAGCAAGGTTACTCAAAATGGTGTAGTAAACCTTGGCAACGGACAGGTCACCCAGCATCTGAACATCTGTAATGGTCACACCTTGGACACGCGGATCACGGACTTTCTTTTGCAAAATCTCATTGACTTCACGCTTGATTTCCATGCCCACACGATCCGTACGGAAATGATTTGCCATGATATTCCTTTCTCTACTTTGAACCAAAAGCTAGGCCAGCAGACCTAGCTATTTTTAAACTTCTTGATTTTCATTTCAAATTGGAACAAAGTTCAATTTGAAATCATCTGCTTCTTTCGCCGTGGTGAAAGTGATGGAACTGATTTATCAGTCCCATCACAGGGGATTTTTGAGACCCTAGGCTCAAAAATAAGCAATGAAACCATCGGTTTGCTTGCGTCCCTCACCATCTAAGAAAGGAGCAAAAAATCTTATCTCTTGATTTCTTCCATGACATAAGCCTCAATCACATCATCCATCTTGATATCATTGTAGCCATCAATCATCAATCCACCTTCACGGCCGTTTGTAACTTCTTTGACGTCATCTTTGTAGTGTTTCAAGCTTGCGAGTTCGCCATCATAGATAACGACACCGTCACGGATGACACGGACTTTAGAGTCACGGGTAACCTTACCACTCGTAACCATGAATCCACCGATGGTTCCCACTTTAGATACCTTGAAGGTTTCACGGATGATTGCTTCACCGATAACTTTTTCTTCGAATTCTGGATCAAGCATTCCTTTCATGGCTTCTTCCATCTCTTCGATAACCTTGTAGATAATGCTGTGGAGACGGATTTCTACATCATCTTCTTCTGCTTGTTGACGAGCTTGTGGTGTAGGGCGCACATTGAAACCGATGATAAAGGCATTTGAAGCTTCGGCAAGGGTCACGTCAGATTCGTTGATGGCACCGACCGCTGAGTGAACGATGGTAACTTTGACACCTTCTACATCGATCTTTTGAAGCGAGGCAGAAAGGGCTTCAACTGAACCTTGTACGTCGGCCTTAATGATGACGTTAACAGACTTGAGCTCACCTGCTTTAAGCGTATCAAAGAGGTTTTCAAGGCTGACACGTTGGGTTACTTGACGTTGCTTCATAAGAGCACGTTTCGCACGTTCTTCACCTGCTGCACGCGCAGATTTTTCATCTTCGTAAACAGCAAAATGGTCCCCCGCCATTGGCGCTTCGTTTAGACCTGTGATAGAAACTGGTGTTGATGGACCTGCAACCTTAACACGACGACCAAGGTCATTGGTCATGGCACGGACACGACCGAAGGTATTTCCGACAACGATTGGGTCTTGGACATTCAAGGTACCTTGTTGCACAAGAAGGGTTGCGACCGCACCTTTTCCTTTATCCAAGCGAGCTTCGATAACGGTACCGATAGCACGCACTGTTGGGTCGGCCTTGAGTTCTTGGATTTCAGCCACAAGAAGGATCGTTTCCAAGAGTTCATCGATATTTTGGTTGAACTTAGCTGAGATTTCGACAAATTCAGAATCTCCACCCCATGCTGTTGACATGACACCGTGTTCAGCCAATTCACCGATAACACGTTCTGGATTAGCACCTGGTTTATCAATCTTGTTGATGGCTACGATGATTGGAACGTTCGCTGCTTTTGAGTGGTTGATGGCTTCGATAGTTTGAGGCATAACCCCGTCATCTGCCGCTACGACCAAGATGGTAATATCGGTAACAGATGCACCACGCGCACGCATCGATGTAAAGGCCGCGTGTCCTGGTGTATCAAGGAAGGTAATCTTCTTGCCGTTTTCAACGATTTGGTAGGCACCGATATGCTGAGTGATACCACCCGCTTCACCCGTCGCAACACGAGAATTACGAAGGGTATCCAAAAGGGTTGTCTTACCATGGTCAACGTGTCCCATGATGGTTACAACTGGTGGACGCTCAACTAATTCATCTTCATTAAGATACCCATCTTCGACAAAGAAACGTTCGATGTCGGCATTATCCACTTCAACCTTTTGTTTTGCTTCGATACCGTAATCCACCATGAGGAGTTCAATGGTTTCTCCATCCAAGGATTGGTTTTGTGTGGCCATCACACCCATCATAAAGAGCTTCTTAACGATTTCAGCTGGTTCACGTTTGATACGTTTTGCGATTTCCGCAACAGTCATACCATCTGTATACTCAAATTCTGTTGGCAATTCGTGGAACTTACGCTCTGTAACAGGTTTTGGAGTCTGGTTACGGTTGTTTTGCTTGTTCCCTTTTTTATTCTTTTTATTGTTATTCCAGTTACTATTTCTTTGATTTCTCACTTGATTTTGACTACTTCGATTCTTTTGTTGTTTTCTAGGACCATCTTCTTCGTGATCATAATCGTCACGTTCTTTGTCTGGTCGAGCTTGTTTTTTACGACGTGTATCCACTGGCGCTTCTTTCGCTACAGGAGCTACTGTTACGGCTGGCTGCGTTTGTTCAGCTAGCTTAGCAGCTTCTTCAAAGATTTCCTCTGGCTCCTTGCGTTTATTAGCTTGAGCCAAGGCTTCTTTGGCAGCTTGCGATTGTTTGAAGCGCTCCTCGCTTGAGCGTGCGTACTCTGCATTTTGCTCTGCTTTTAGGGCTGCTGCACGGGCTTTAAAGTCAACACGTGGTCCAGCTTGTTTTGGCTGGAAGTCTTGTTGCTGACGGCGATCGTTGCCACGATTCCCTTGACCTTGTGGTTTTTTCCCTTGGTCGTTAAATCGGCGGTTGTCGCGGTTTCCTTGACCAGGTTTGCCACCATTACGGCCGTCGTTTTTCTGACGGTTGCCGTTTTGTTGTTGGTCACGGTTGTTGCCCTTGTTTTGTTTGCGTCGCTCTGCCTGCTCTTTGGCACGCGCCTCACGCTCCGCCTTGAAGTTTCGACTTTGTGGTCTCGCTGCCACTACTTTTTCTTCCTTAGGAGCTGCGGGTGTAGCTGGTTTACTTTCTTCCTTAGCAACAGCTGGTTTAGCTGATGCAGGCTTTTCCACCTTCTTTTCTACACTTGCTTCTGCCTTAGGAGCAGGTGCAGGTTTAAAGCTAGCTGTGATTTGCTCCGCAGCAGCAGCTTCCACGCTCGATGAGTGGCTTTTCACATCCAAGCCCAACTCTTTTGCACGCGCTACAACTTCTTTACTTTCTTTTCCAAGTTCTTTTGCGATTTCGTACAATCTTTTCTTAGACAAATCATGTCCTCCTCTTCTATTCCATAAGAGACCTCATTTTCTTTGTAAATCCAGCATCTGTCACAGCCAAAACCTTTCTCGGTTTCCCGACTGCTATGCTTAATTCCAGTGTTGAAAACACGGTTATAACTTCTACTTGATAATAGTCACTTTTATCTTGAATCTTCTTGGTTAGATTGGGACCAGCATCATGGGCTAGAAAGACTAGCTTGGCTTTCTGGTCTTGAATGGCCTTGACCACCAATTCCTCACCTGATATGATTCGACCTGCTCGTTGAGCAAGTCCCAAGAGATTGCTTATCTTTTGCTTATTCAAGTCCTAACTCTCTTCTTTTCACTTTGTGATCCACATAAGCGATCAACTCATCATAAAAGCTTTCTTCCACTTCCATGTTAAAGCTGCGGTTAAAGACTTTCTTCTTTTTGGCCTCTAGGGCTTCTGCATTGTCTAGCTTGATATAAGCACCACGGCCATTGGCCTTGCCTGTCGGATCGATAAAGATCTCTCCTTCTTTGTTCTTGACAATGCGGAGCAAATCACGCTTGTCAATCACTTCGTTAGATACAACAGACTTGCGCAAAGGGATTTTTCTTGTTTTCATCTTTCCCTCCTCTAGCAGCTTTTATTCTTCTGTCAATTCATCCGCAACTGCGTAATCGACTTGGCCTGCTTCTGCCATGGCTTCAAATTCGCTGGCAGACTTGATATCGATACGGTAACCTGTCAAATGAGCTGCCAAGCGAACGTTTTGTCCACGACGACCGATCGCAAGAGAAAGCTTGTTATCAGGTACAACGACCAAGGCACGTTTGCTATCATTTTCATCAAAGATAACTTGGTCAACCTCTGCAGGTGCGATGGCATTGTAGATAAACTCAGCTGGATCTGCTACCCACTCGATAACGTCGATGTTTTCTTCGACAGGAATCATGCGGTCACTCTTGGCATCGTAACGAGCTGGGTGGAATTTGCTGGTGATTTTCTTGATATTAGCACCACCACGCCCAACGATTGTACCGATAGCGTCCACGTTTGGATTGTGGCTACGAACGGCAACCTTGGTACGGTCACCTGCTTCACGAGCTACGCTCATGATTTCAACAGTTCCATCGTAAACTTCTGGAATTTCTTGCTCCATCAAGCGTTTGATCATTTCTGGATGGCTACGGCTAACAAAGACGTTGACGCCACGAGGGTTGTCTTCAACCTTGTAAACATAAACTTCGATACGGTCGTGAGAAGCAAAAACTTCTCCAGGAATTTGGTCTTGTTTTGACAATTGGGCTTCAATGCTGCCGAGATTGACATAGATAAAGCGGTTGTCAAAACGTTCTACTGTACCTGACATGATTTCTTGCTCATGTTCTTTGTAAGTATTATAAGTGATGGCACGTGTTTGCTTGCGCATTTTTTCCATGATGGTTTGTTTAGCAGATTGGGCTGCTACACGACCAAACTCAGCTGGTGCTTCTTCAAACTTGATTTTATCACCAAGCTCATAGGCTGAATTAATGGCAAGGGCATCTTTCAAGCTAATTTCCAAACGGCTATCAAATACTTCATCAACCACTTCACGAACAGTATAGACAGTAAAGTCACCTGTTTTTTCATTGAAGTCGATGGCTACGCTATCAGATTGACCATAACGTCTGCGATAAGCGGAACGAAGCGACTCTACTACTGCGTCGATGATGTCTTCTTTTTTGATTCCCTTGTCTTCTTCCAAAATGCGGAAGGCCTCTAGCATTTCTTTACTCATGTTTTCTTCACTTTTGAATCCTCAAAAGCTATCCTTTCTTTTCTATAGTTTTACTGCTAAACGTGCTTTTGATACTAAACTGTATGGAATTTGGACAGTTTTCTTACGTGTTTTGTCCATATACTCCATAGTCAACTCATCCTCTTCAAAGGATACCAAGGTTCCTTCAAAGACTTTTTGCTTATCGATGGCTTGGTAGAGCCCGACATGAATGTATTTCCCAACAGCTCCAGCGACAGCATCCTTAGTTTTTAAAGGACGTTCCAAGCCTGGACTGGTGATTTCTAGGAAATATTGTTCTGGGAAGGGATCAGGCTTGATAGTATCAAGAACAGGACTGATGATTTCTGTCAGGTCTGCCGTGTCGTTCAAGGTAATTCCTTCAGGTTTATCTACAAAAATACTGAGAATCATGTCACTGCCAATCTTTCCATACTCGATATCCACGAGCTCGAAAGGCGCTTGGATGACAGGTTCTACAACTTCTCTGACTAATTCTACGATTGTTGCGATTGCGTCCACCTCCTCATAAGCAAGAGGCGAAGATATTTCCCCGCCTCTCTTTCTCATATTCTTACTATCAGTATAGCACGTTTGTCAATTTATGTAAAGCATAAGCACTCAAACAGCTGGTTTTCAAGCTATTTCTTAAAATTCTGCCTCAACTCGGTAGATCACTTGACCCTTGTTGGAGAATTTTTGCTCATATTCAGTCAGGACATTGCCTTCAAAATCACTGGCATGTAAGTCCAGCCAAACACCATTGAGTTTCATCCCATACTGAGAAAAGCTCACTAGACTGTACTCAAATAAGCCACGGTTATCTGTCTTGAAATGGATTTCCCCATTCTCAGGCAAGATGCGCTTGAAGGTATCCAAGAAACTCTTGTAAGTCAAACGACGTTTTTCATGGCGTTTTTTAGGCCAGGGATCTGAAAAGTTTAGGTAGAGGCGATCAATCTCACCGTCTTCAAAGTAGTCTGTCAAATCTGAACCATCTACCCACAACAACTTGATATTAGGAACTCCAACTTCTAATACCTTATCCAAGGCATAACTCAATACCGACTTTTGGATATCAATCCCGATATAGTTAATGTCAGGGTTTTGCTTGGCCATTCCTGATACGAAGGCCCCTTTCCCACTTCCAACTTCAACATGAATAGGATGATCATTTCCAAACAAGTCTCGCCATTTCCCTTTAGCTTCCAAGGGATTGAGGACAACATACTGGGGATTAGCCTCTAGTAACTCTGTCGCCCCTTTACGATTTCTAACTCTCATCTCTTCTTTCCATACTTATCACGGAAGACGCGCAAGGCATAAATCTCCCGGTTTACATTGTCTAAATCTTGATTTTCACAGTATTTGGCAATCTGGTTCAAGTAAGAATACTGACCATACCAATACAATTTATCTAACACTGTCTGATTGTACTTATAGCCGTAGTCTCTCAACCATTGACGCCACTGATAATCTGGAATGTAGTGGCATAGCAAATGCGCCACATCAAACATACGATCCGTCAGACGAACCGAATCCCAATCCACTAGATAAACGAGTCCACTCTCTGTCTCAATCCAATTACTATGGCGAAGATCCCCATGCACAATCGTTGCATGGTCTTCTCTAAAACCTGGAACCGTCTTATCTAGCTCCGCAATCACACTGTTCAAATAGTGATTCTGTTGCAAGATTTCTGGTACTTCTTGTTGCCAAGAACGTAGCAAATCAACTGGTGTTTCCATGGTATATCCCAAACGGCTCAACTGCTTCATCAAGGGACGCGAGCGGTGAAGACGGTTCAAGATATTGATAATCTGCTTGCGATTCATATCGTAAGGGGTCAAGATTTTGCCCGTCAACCATTCCTGGGCACACATATCACTGCCATCTGGCAAACGACGAGTCCATAGTAATTGAGGAGCGATTTGTTCTCTGGCTAGGCCAGGTAGGATTGGAGAGGTGTTCATTTTTACAAAGACGCGCTTCCCATCAGGGTAGCTTCCCATATAAGCCTTGCCACTCTTCCCAGGTATCGGGGTCAGCGTTAGCTCATTATCACCCAAGTCCATTTCTTTCCTCCGTATAAAGTTTCCTTACTATTCTACTAGTTTTTGGTCTATTCGTCAACCGCTCCACACCTGATTCTCAAAGAAAAGCATCTCAATTGGTTCAGGCTATCATTATAGTTTAAAGAAGGCAAGCACCGTCTTCTGCTTACCTTTTCATGATTTTTAGAAATAAGTTAAAAGTGGCAAACTGTTGTAAAACATATGGACTAGAGTAGAAACCCATAAATTTTGGCTCTTTTTATAAGCAAAGCCCAGCAACAAGCCCCCAAGTAGATAATAGAAAAACGAAGGCACATCATAAGGTCCATGCATAAAAGAAAAGAGAGAGGAAGTCAGCACAAGCCCTAGCCAAGAATTTTCAAAAACCGCACCTTGAAGAATTCCTCTAAACATAAATTCCTCCTGGATAGGTGCCAAAACTGTGGCACTGACAATAAAGGAAAGCGAAAGTCCTTTACTCGTTTCCTCAAGGTGTTGAGCCGAGGCACCAGAAGCAACTGAGAAAAAAGCATGATAGCCTATATTTACCAGCATAGTGAGAAAAAAGATTCCAATAAAGAGCAAGAGTTGTTTCTTGCTTAAAATCCCAAAAGAAATCATATCAAACCATTTCGCATAGCCAAAACTAAGGAAAAGCAAGAGACTCTTTACAGCAATGAATGTGTACTGGTGTTGAAAATAATCTCCTTGATTGATGGAATAACCCGCTGCACCAAGGATTGCAAATACTAAAAATCCAAAAACAAGGCGTGGCACTTATTGAAAATGGCCATAAAGCTATCCTCCTCAACAAACAAACTTCCCTACAAGTCATCCTTGAGCTCTAGTCTTTCCAAAACAAACCATTTTAGTAACCAAAATCCGACAACATAGCCAGCCCCCAAAAATATAACTATAAAAGCTAGCATGGGATTTAGGAAATTAAAGACCACCGCAGACACAAAGGTTAGCACAAAAACATTAAAGGCAATGGTGTCAGAAGCCAAGACTAGAATATAGGGTGTCAACCAGTCTAAGGTTTTGGAATCTAGGAAAAATAAGTGTTTATACATGATGACCTCCTCTATAGCTAAAAAGCAAGCCTTTTGGTTTTTTCAACCCAAGACCCTATGTAGAAAAGTGAGCAAAAATGGTAAGGTCGCTACAATATTATTAATCACATGCACCGCATAGGATGGATAAATGCTCTTGGTATAGCGGGTCAAACCAGCAAAGATGATTCCAACTGTTGCAAAGACGAAGATATCTAACAGACTAGGCAGGCTTGAAAAATGAGGGAGAGCAAATAAAATAGAAGGAAGGAGCAAATCAAGAGCAAATCTCGAATCTTTAAAAAAGGCGTGTTGTAGCAATCCTCTATAGAGCAACTCTTCCATCAGCGGCACTAGAAAGAACAGGGATATGTAGATACCCAATTCGGCAAAATTAGTCTCACTAAAACCAATCAATACGGCCCAACCTTCAGCAGTTGACTGAACATGTTTAGCTGTCTGAACGTTAAAAGAGATCTGGAGCACTACCACTAATACTATCAAAATCGAATACCAAAGCCATTTTTTTCTCGGAATTCGAAAGAGACAGCCATGGCCTGTCTTAACCAGAATCCAAATCATGACTCCACTAAATAGCAAACTCAAGATATTTTGAATCCAGAAGATATTTCCTACCTGAGAAGAAAATTGCCAATAGTTTTGAATGATAAGGGTTAGCTGAGAAAGTCCAAATACGAAAAATAGGTAAGACAAGACTGCACTTATTTTGAAGAGAAGCTGATACTTTTTCATAGAAATTCTTCCTCATTTCTCATATTTCAGCCTATATTCCACATAAATGAAAACCTGCTCCTATATAACCAAGGTCACGATAACCACGCGGGCAGTACCCACTTACTGGAAAAGGACCTGAATTTTTTAATATAGAAGGGTAAGAACCAAATGGACTTCCCTGATAAGCATACCCTCTATAAATATCAGATACATCTCCACCCTCTATATGATCAAGCATCTCAGTATCCATAATTTCAAATTGTGACAACATTTTTGTATCCATGACAAATACTCCTTTTTTATTTTTAATTTTTGTCTTGTTACAACTTTGACAAGTTTAGTATATCATCGTTTATTAATTTTTTTCATCCAAATCTTGAATTGTCATCGAAACATCTTGAATTACTCAAAGAGCACAATCTTCCCAATCAACTAATAAGAAGAGACTGGGACAAAAAGATTTTGATTTTAGGAATTCTATATTATAAATTTTTAAAATCGATAGATTAGACAAAAAAGCGAACAAGACAGAATTCTGAGTGTTAGATAACTGATTTTGTTCGCTTTTTATATTTAAGATTAGACTTTTGTCCCAGTCTCTTCTTAGAATCGATAATTATTTTTACTCCACTATTTTTAGCTAAATATCCTGTGTAAAAAAGTCAGCAAAAATGGTGATGTCGCGACAATATTATTGATAACATGCACCGCATAAGATGGATAAATGCTCTTGGTATAGCGGGTCAAACCGGCAAGGATGATTCCAAATGTTGCAAAGACGGAAATATCTAACAAACTAGGTAGGCTTGAAAAATGAGGAAGTGCAAATAAAATGGAAGGAAGGAGCAAATCAAGGCCAAATCGCGAATGTTTAAAAAAGGCGTGTTGAAGTAATCCTCTATAGATTAACTCTTCCATCAGTATACCTATTTGTGCTTTAGAGTGTGAAGCCACTTTATCCTCTAAACGTGTCTTACTATAACATTCCTGTTCTTTAAGCCACGATTTCGCTATGCCTTCTTCTCCCCGCTACCTCACGATAGTCAGGCTTGAGAATCGCTATTGAATTCATCGGTAGCGGGTGCACACGGAGGACTTACACATCAAATACACGACATGCCCGTCTTACTCAAAAAAGAAAGGACGAAATTCGTCCTTTCTCGATCTTAGCTTTTCTTCAACTCACTACAGTTGACAATGAGCCAAAGGATAGTTAATAACCTATTGAAGTGTCAAATGTTGCTAACTCCATTTATCTTCAAATTTAAATAGACACATTATCGGAGTTATCAGTAAGAAAAAATCTAACCAGTTCAGATAATTCATAATATAGGATATAATACCAGCCATAACGAAAAGGTACAAAGCTGTACGATATCCTCTCTTTGGGTTTTTATCAGCCTTGGTGTTAAAAATAATGTACACACAACAAATTGCAATGAGTATAAGCTGAATCATAGTTTCATTTAACATATCAACACCCATTCCTTTTTAAAACTATTTTGGGGGTCTCAATCCAAAAGCTATAATGCCACCTACTATAGCGCCCCCTGTTGCGCAAATCAAGTAAGCTTGAGGGCCTCCAGCGATACAAGATTGTCCTGCCTGAAATGCACCCGACAAGGCTCCTACAACTACATCTCCTCCCAATCCACCTCCAGAAATATTACTTAATTCTTGATTGTCTACTATTTTGTAATCAAACATAATTTCTACTCCCTTCTATGGCCAAATATTATCAGCAATTGCAGTAAAAGCACCACCAAGTTTAGCTCCAGCCCAAGCACAGCCAGCAGTCATAGCCCATGCGGAACCACTAGTAAGGAGCCCTCCTACCGTACACATAGCAACTCCGATACCTGCTCCATAGACAGTTCCTTTGCCTACTGTTCCTCAATCAGTTCCTCCCTCAATGCTAGCCAGCATTTCAGTATCCACAATCTTAAATTGTTCCATCATTTTTGTATTCATATCGTATATAACTTTTCAGTTACGGAACAAGTTTAATATAAAAATTATCAAAAAAACATAGGCAATGAAGAGAAAAAATAATTTATCATAGATTAGAAATAATATGACAAAACAATTCAATGATGTTAATTCAATAGTCTTTTGTTTTTTATCAGAGGTACTTATAGATAGATAAATAAGATATGTTTGGAAAGCGAAGAGAATTATATAGAATACAGCCTTCATAAAATATATCTTCCATTTTTATGATGTAGCACTATAGGCTAAATATCCACAAATCAATGCTCCTCCAATTCCTCCTATTGCAGCGCCCCATGGTCCTAGAAACTTCCCATATCTCACTCCACCCGCTGCACAACCTAAAGCAGCAACTACAGCCGCTCCTCCGGAATTACCTCCATAAATCTCACTTAACATTGTTTCATCTACATTATAATAAGTATTCATACAAATCTCCTTTTATCAAAATCCACCCGTTGCACCTGTTACTCCTGCCCAAAGAGCCACACCAAATTTAGCTCCTATGTATCCACATGCTCCCATAAATGGCGCTCCAACACCACTCGCAGCACAAATGGCTGTTCCTAAGCCCCAGCCACCAAAAGCTGCACCACCACCTTCTAAGACATTAGTTTGCCAATTATTCTTGCCTCCTTCAATACTGGATAACATAGTTATATCCATTTCATGAAATTGTCCTATCATTTTTGTATCCATAACGAATACCTCCATTTTTATTTTAATTTTTGTCCTGTTGTAACCTTGACAATTTCAGTATAGCACTATTTGTTAAAGTTTTTCATCCGAATCTTGAATTGTCATTGAAACATCTTGAATTGCAAAAAATTAAAAAAGGTAAGTATTTCAAAAACACTTACCTTTTAATTTGAGTTTTCTGTCTTGTTGCAACCTTGACAAGTTTAGTATAGCACTGTTTTAATTTTTTTCACTCAAATCCAGAGTCACAATAAAAATATTAGAAATACATAAACTATAATTAACATATCACCTGGACTACACCCTAGTATCCATATCTAATATTAGATAATTCTCTTAATTTTTTTATCTGATCAGACTGAATTTCAGATAAATGTAGTGCATTTTCAATTAATACATTCGAAATTTCAATGTTCATTCGACTAAGGGTATAAGGAATCGATACACTTCCTTTCTTTAATTCATATTCGTAAGAAATCAATATATTTTTCAAAGGGAGAAGTTGAGAATCACATTTTATATTTTGAATAAGTTTTTCTAATATGATGATAGCTTCACGGCGTCTTTCAACTCCTCCAGAAAACCACTTTAAACCTCTCATTATAGTGGTCCCCCCGAATTCCAACCTGCATTCCCACCTGAAAATCCATTAACAATAGAATTAGTAAGAATTTTATTTATAGCTTCAGGCCAGTTTACCCAGCAACCTTTAGAGTTATCACAATATAAACCATTACCGTAATATATTGTTTTTCCTCCTACTTTACTCGCAAGCATCTCTGTATCCATAACCTCAAATCGTTCCGTCATTTTTGTATCCACAACGAATACCTCCATTTTTATTTTTAATTTTTTGTCTTGTTGCAACTTTGACAAGTTTAGTATATTATTGTTTTTTAAAATTTTTCATCCAAATCTTGAATTGTCATCGAAACGCCTTGAATTGCAAAATCTTCATTATAAAAGGGTAAGTATTTCGAAAACACTTACCCTTTTATACTTCATTAACCTCTACTTTTTATAATATTTCAAGCCCCAAATGAGCAGAAGCATGATGATTAAGCAGAGAACAGCGCCAATATAGGCAATTAATTGCTGATAGAATTCTGCTGCTGTGATACCTCTATACAAACAAATAATAGACATAAAGCCTGTCAAACCGATGAACATGAGTTGATTGGTTCTAGGGCTAACAAAATTATCATCTTCAAACTCTCTCACTCTCATTTCCCTAGTGAGATAAACAGTAACCAAAATAGAAGCCAAGTTAATAACCACTAAAAGAAATTGGAAACCACGGAAAAATTTAAAAACTGACGAGATAGAAATAGATAGGTAGAAATAACCAAAGGTATCTGTCCGAACAACACCCTCACTAAGAATACATTGCGTTTTGTTGCAAATATTTTTTTCATTGCTTTCTCCATTACAATTAAATGATATCTAATCATTTTCTAAAATTTGATAACTTTTGTGAAATGTCTTAGCAGAAACAACTCTATGATTGGTGATATCTAGATAATCACCTGTACAACCAAGAACATATTTCCCATAACCAGCGAATCCTCCTACAACTGTTCCAATCAGACTAAACTTGATATTAGTTGCAAGAAAAGTATTAAGAGCCACCATTAGAATGCGCACATGATTATCCAACCAAACCATATAATTTTTTGAAAAGCTACCTCTTTCCAACCTCCGAAACCTCCTTCAACTTTCGCAAAAATTTCGGTATCCATAATCTCAAATTGTGACATCATTTAATATTGTTAATCTAAACAGTAATAGTATCCATTTCCCTATTTTTTAAGATTTTTTGTCCAATATTATGTCATATTGGTTACTTACATATACTACAAGAATGATAAACAGTTATAACAGATATGAACTAAAATAGCCACCGATAGATTTTGACTCTTTTTATAAGCAAAGCCCAGCATGAAACCTCCAAATAGATAATAAATAAACGAAGGAAAATCATAAGGTGCATGCAGGAAAGAGAAGAGAGAGGCAGTCAGTACAAGACCCAACCAAGAATTTTCAAAAACCGCACCTTGAAGGATTCCTCTGAAAACAAATTCCTCCAGAATAGGCCCAAAAACTGTCGCGCTTGCAATAAAGGATAAGGAAATTCCTGTACTAGAAGCCTCAAGGTGTTGATATCCTGCACCAGAAGAAACTGTAAAAAAATTATGATAACCTATATTTACTAGCACGCAAAGAAGAAAGCTTCCAATAAAAAGTAGAACTTCTTTTTTCGTTAATCTTCTTAGCGAAACCATATCAAACCATTTCGCATAGGCAACACTCAGTGAAATCCAGAAAGTCTTTGCGATAATAAATATGTGCTCGTTTTGAAAAAAATCTCCTTGATTGATGGTGTAACCTACTGTAGTAACTATTATAAAGACTAAAAATCCAACAAACACGGCATGACATTTATTAAACAGGTTTGAGTTCTACGCTTAAATAAGCTTCAATTTCTCCTCGCTCAGCTTCAGATAAGTACTTGTATGATTGATTTGTGGTAGAATAGTTTGTGGACATGTTCTTCTCCCTTTATACTGTTTTTCGCAACTCTAGTATATCAGATGAACATGTCTTTTGTGTTGCACTTCATTTTACAACAGAGCGAATATATTTAATTGTAAAAGTACCAATTATGATATTTTTCGTTCTGCAGAATAGAAACATCATTTGCTTTCAAAATAATGATTAACACAATCATATTTATTTGTTACAAAGATTTCTTTAACTACCTCCTCTCTCAGGCTACATAAGCGTTCTATTCGTATGTCCTATATTTTATGAACAGTAGCCACCATTTATATTTTCATACTTCCATCCTACCAAATAAATAATAAAAACAGACAATTCTACTTTCAATTGTGTACCCTTTCGCTCCACTTCCATTATAGAATCATCCTGACTACTATAGGATTGACTGACTTCTCATGATTAGTTGTTACTATGCTTTCAGCTATCATCAGAATCTCACCTCAATATATAAGTTGTACCTCTTTCCTCATTACTATCGACCTATTTGAACTTTAGAATTCAGAAATCCCTCATCTACTATCCCTTCCTCTTCCTACTACCTCATGATTATCCTGCTTACAAGTAACTGTTTAGCCCACCAGTAGCAGGTGCTCACGGAGAACTTACACCTCAGATGAGATACTTGACCTGCTCGTCGTACCCAAATAATTAGGCTAGTCAAAAACTCATTTTTAGGAAAAATAATGCGAATCTCACTACAATAAAACGCATAATATCAAGGTTGTTCAATGCCTGATAATATGCGTTTTTCTGATTTTAAAGACTTTTCCCAGCCTCTTTGATTATTATATTGTACAAATTAGTTAAATTAAGATTATGAAATTAAACTAATTTGAAATGATTTTAACATCTTTTATACTCTCTAAAAACACCTCTGTAATACATCATAATACCTAATACAGCAATAAATTTATGAATAATAGTATTTGATCCGAATAAAATGTTTAGGACCATAGTCGTCATTATAAAACTAATTGCAAATATAAAATAACGCTTCATTTATACCTCAACTAACTGTATCGTAGCAAAAAGCTCCAGTTCCCCCAAGAAATCCTACAATAGCTCCACCAGGTCCAAAACCAGCACCACCCAAAATAGTAGAACCAAGTGTACCAATAATACATCGTGCAGCATCTAAACCACCATTAATGATAGTTAGTTCGCTCGTATCAACTGTATCAAATTTTTCTAAAATATCAAATGTCATAATTATAATTCCTTAAAATTTTGTTTTAGCTAAAAATTATTACATGCAAAAACTTGCATATCCTACTAGCACTCCTCCAAGTGCTCCCCAAGGTCCTGCTGCAGCACCAAGACTTCCTATACCAACTACACCTTCAAAGCATGAAACTCCACCTTCAATATTGGATAGCATTACTTCATCCATTACTTCAAATTGTTCCATCATTTTTAGATTCATGACAAATACTCCTTTTTTATTTTTAATTTTTGTCTTGTTGCAACTTTGACAAGCTTAGTATATCATTGTTTTTTAAAATTTTTCACCCGAATCTTGAATTGTCATCGAAACGTCTTGAATTAGCTTTTTATTTCAAATCACACCCATAGATTTTTAAAGAAAGATAGTTTCTAATCACTTTTTTACCATTCAGGAAGTTTCAATGACAATTCAAGATTTTATAAAATATGGACTTAGTATCATGGCATAATAAATTTATATTTTATATGAAAGGATTTGCCAATGAATTCTTATAAACGTACATTTGTTCCTCAAATAGATGCTAGAGACTGTGGTGTCGCTGCCTTAGCCTCGATTGCCAAATTCTATGGTTCAGATTTTTCTCTAGCTCACTTGAGAGAACTTGCAAAGACCAATAAAGAAGGAACGACTGCTCTTGGCATTGTAAAAGCCGCAAATGAAATGGGTTTTGAAACAAGACCTGTTCAAGCAGATAAAACTCTCTTTGACATGAGTGATGTCCCCTATCCATTTATTGTTCACGTTAACAAAGAAGGAAAACTCCAACATTACTATGTTGTCTATCAAACAAAGAAAGACTATCTGATTATTGGTGATCCTGATCCTTCTGTAAAAATCACCAAAATGTCAAAAGAACGCTTTTTCTCTGAATGGACTGGAGTAGCTATTTTTCTAGCTCCCAAACCCAGCTATCAACCCCATAAAGATAAAAAGAATGGTCTACTGAGCTTCCTCCCTCTGATTTTCAAACAAAAATCTCTCATTGCTTACATTGTTCTCTCAAGCTTATTAGTCACTATTATCAATATCGGTGGTTCTTATTATCTCCAAGGAATCTTAGATGAATACATCCCAAATCAGATGAAATCAACTTTAGGAATTATCTCAATTGGTCTAATTATCACCTATATCCTCCAACAAGCCATGAGCTTCTCCAGAGATTATCTCCTAACTGTTCTGAGTCAGAGATTAAGTATTGATGTGATTTTATCCTATATTCGCCATATTTTTGAACTTCCTATGTCTTTCTTTACGACACGTCGTACAGGGGAAATCATTTCACGGTTCACAGATGCTAACTCTATTATAGATGCCTTGGCTTCTACCATTCTCTCTCTTTTTCTTGATGTTTCCATTCTGATTCTTGTAGGGAGCGTCTTACTGGCACAAAACCCTAATCTCTTCCTTCTTTCTCTTATTTCCGTTCCTATATACATGTTCATCATCTTTTCTTTTATGAAGCCTTTTGAAAAAATGAACCATGATGTCATGCAAAGTAATTCTATGGTTAGTTCTGCCATTATCGAAGATATCAACGGGATTGAAACTATCAAGTCGCTCACGAGTGAAGAAAATCGCTATCAAAATATAGACAGTGAATTTGTAGATTATTTGGAAAAATCCTTTAAACTTACTAAATATTCTATTTTACAAACTAATTTAAAACAAGGAACAAAGTTAGTTCTTAATATACTCATCCTATGGTTTGGGGCTCAATTAGTTATGTCTAGTAAAATTTCTATCGGTCAGCTGATTACCTTTAACACACTTCTTTCTTACTTTACAACTCCTATGGAAAATATTATCAACCTCCAAACCAAACTCCAATCTGCGAAGGTCGCTAATAACCGTTTGAACGAAGTCTATCTAGTTGAATCTGAGTTTCAAGTTCAAGAAAACTCTGTTCATTCACATTTTTTGATGGGCGATATTGAATTTGATGATCTTTCTTATAAGTATGGTTTTGGGCGAGATACCTTAACGGATATTAATCTCACGATTAAACAAGGAGATAAGGTTAGCCTAGTTGGAGTTAGTGGTTCTGGTAAAACAACTTTAGCCAAAATGATTGTCAATTTCTTTGAACCTTACAAAGGACATATTTCCATCAATCATCAGGATATTAAAAACATTGATAAAAAAATCTTGCGACGTCATATTAATTACCTGCCCCAACAAGCCTATATCTTTAATGGCTCTATCTTGGAAAACTTAACCTTGGGCGGTAATAATATGATTAGCCAGGAAGATATTCTAAAAGCTTGCGAATTAGCTGAAATCCGTCAAGATATTGAAAGAATGCCTATGGGCTATCAAACTCAACTTTCTGATGGAGCTGGTTTATCAGGAGGACAAAAGCAACGAATCGCTCTCGCTCGTGCTCTCCTAACTAAAGCTCCTGTTTTAATACTAGATGAAGCTACTAGCGGTCTTGATGTCTTGACCGAGAAAAAGGTTATAGATAATCTTATGTCCCTAACTGATAAAACCATTCTTTTTGTAGCCCATCGTCTCAGTATAGCCGAACGAACCAACCGTGTCATTGTTCTTGACCAGGGTAAAATCATTGAAGTTGGGAGTCATAAAGAGTTAATACAGGCGCAAGGCTTCTACCATCATCTATTCAACAAATAAGGAGAATGTTATGAATCCTAATCTTTTTAGAAGCGTCGAGTTTTATCAGAGACGTTACCATAACTATGCGACAGTATTAATCATACCACTTTCATTACTGTTTACTTTCATCTTGATTTTCTCCCTTGTTGCCACAAAAGAAATTACTGTTACTTCCCAAGGAGAAATCACCCCTACAAGTGTCATTGCATCCATTCAGTCAACAAGTGACAATCCTATCCTTGCTAATCATTTAGTGGCAAATCAAGTAGTTGAAAAAGGAGACTTACTCATCAAATACTCTGAAACAATGGAAGAAAGTCAGAAAACTGCCTTAGAAACTCAATTACAAAGACTTGAGAAGCAAAAAGAAGGACTTGGAATTTTGAAACAAAGCTTAGAAAAAGCGACTGATCTTTTTTCTGGCGAGGATGAGTTTGGCTACCATAATACCTTTATGAATTTTACTAAACAATCCCATGATATTGAACTGGGTATCACAAAGACTAACACTGAGGTTTCAAATCAAGCTAATCTTGCCAATAGCAGTTCATCAGCCATCGAACAAGAAATTACAAAAGTGCAACAACAAATTGGAGAATATCAGGAGCTGAGAGATGCTATCATAAATAAAAGGGCACGCTTACCAACCAGCAATCCACACCAGTCAATTTTGAATCGTTATCTTGTAGCCTCACAAGGACAAACACAGGGAACTGCAGAGGAGCCATTTTTATCTCAAATCAATCAAAGTATTGCAAATCTTGAATCATCTATCGCAAGCCTCAAAATTCAGCAAGCTGGTATCGGAAGTGTAGCAACTTATGATAATAGTTTAGAAACCAAAATTGAAGTACTCCGCACTCAGTTTTTACAAACAGCTTCTCAGCAACAACTAACCGTGGAGAATCAATTAACAGAATTAAAAGTACAACTAGATCAAGCGACACAGCGTTTGGAAAACAATACCTTAACCGCTCCAAGTAAAGGTATCATTCATCTGAACAGCGAATTTGAAGGTAAAAATAGAATTCCAACTGGTACAGAAATTGCTCAAATATTCCCTATTATAACAGATACAAGAGAAGTACTAATCACTTACTACGTATCATCTGACCATCTCCCCTTACTAGATAAAGGACAAACTGTAAGATTAAAACTTGAGAAGATTGGAAATCACGGCATTACCATCATCGGTCAACTTCAGAGCATTGATCAAACTCCCACCAGAACAGAGCAAGGCAATCTCTTTAAATTAACCGCTCTTGCAAAACTATCTAATGAGGATAGTAAACTCATCCAATATGGCCTACAAGGTCGCGTCACTAGTGTAACTGCAAAGAAAACATATTTTGATTATTTCAAAGATAAAATTTTAACACATTCTGATTAATTTTCAGATAACACTCTAGAACTATTTATTATCTTATCAAAAAGGAGAATCGTAACATGGATAAGAATCAAAACCTAACTTCATTTCAAGAACTAACAACTACTGAACTCAACCAGATTACAGGTGGAGGATGGTGGGAAAATTTCTTATATAGCGTTAATAGATATTCTCATAACATCACACAAGGACTTCATCAGCCAATACAACTATAAAAAAATAAGATCGAGATACAAGAACTCTCGGTCTTATTTTCATCATTCTGTATGCATCATAGTAAGTATCTGACGAAAGACTTGATTTTGACAGATAGTATTGAGACTAGCATTGGGATAACTTTCCACTATCTTCATAACGGTATAAAGACCAACTCCTCTCTCCTCCCCTTTAGAACTAACTCCAAAAGAGAAGATTTCAGAAACATCTATGTCCTCTTCTTTGATGGAGTTTTCAATGATAAAGGTCTCCTGTGCCCCATTTTTAAAAAGGGCGATTGAAACATGAGGTTGACTGGCCCCTTCACTAGCTTCAATAGCATTGTCACAAAGGATAGACACAATGGTTAGAAAATCAAGTAGACTCATCCCCTCAACTTGAATCTCCTCAGGAACTTCGACATTAAAGACAATATCCTTTTCTCTGGCTTTTATAAATTTTCCTGCGAGGAGACTTTTGAGGGCACGATTCCGAATATTCACCAATCTACCAAGGTCATATTTGTTGTCCTGCAATTTTTCACTAGAATCCTTCAAGACGGAGTCGTAGATCTCTTTTATCTGCTCCATATCCTCCTCTTCAATGCCTAGGCTTAAGCTGGTCAAGAGGTTGGCATAATCATGACGAAAGCTCCGAACTTCCTTATAAAGCTCCTCTATATGCCGACTATACCGTTCCATATCTCTATAGCGCAGGGCCTGTTCTTGGTTCAGTTTCTCCTGAAGTTTTTCCTTCAAATAGGTATCCAGCTTCTTGATAACCCCCATAAAAAAGAGCATGTAAAACACTAGGATCAGATGGCGAACAGTCTTTGATTGAATGCTTTGTTCATATTCAAAGAAAGACAGAGTTTCCATAACTAGATAGTAGGTTCCCATTATCCAGTTAATTTTAGTCAGGGACTTTTGAAAACCTTTATCTAGAATCTCCCTTCTCAAACTAGTAAAATCATAGTCCAACCATTTCAAAAAGACTAGAGAAATGAAGAAATTGAAAATCATTATACATAACCAAATAAATGAATAACTGTCATATACTTGCCCTTGTCCCAAAAATGGAAGAACAAAATAAGAAACACCTCTATAAAAGAGATTCACCAATATCATTGGAAAGAGACCATAAAAGAAAAGGAGTTTTTTAGGAAGCCCTCTTAACAATAAGAAAGATAACCCTATGCCAAACAAAGGTTCTATAAAATATGACAAATATTCACTCACAGCTAAAAATTGAAAAGTCGCAAAAATGGCCCCTAGGAGAAATTTCAGAAGAAAGGCCTTAAAAATCCTCTCGAAAGTAAGATCAATTCCATCTACCTTAAAGAAAATGACAATTTCTAGCCCATTAGTAATAAGTGTATACAATAATATCCAGGCAATATTCATAAATTCTCCTAGCTCAATGCAAATTATTGATAGCCTCAGAAACTTCCCTAACCTTATAACGCGCGATTAGACAACTTCCACCATTGGGAAAGAAAAGCAGTTTTTCTTTCTTATCCAAATGCACCACATTTGCAGGATTGATGAGAAAAGAACGATGACACTGCAAGAGACGTGGCTCCTGCTTGAGAACCTCCTCTAGGCTCGCCGTAAATTCCAGTCTATCCGTCTTGGTATAGAGAATAACACGATGGGCTCTAGGAGACGTTTCGAGATAGTAAACCTCTTTAAAAGGATACTGGAATTGAGCAAATTTTGATTTAAAGTAAAAGCAATTTTCCGCCAGGCTTTTGCTGTCTTGACTATCGGCATAGAGAAGAGCTGTCTCGATACGAGACTCAAACTCCTCTGCCGACAAGGACTTATCAATGTAGTCCAAAGCAGACACTTGGTAGCGAAAGGACAGGGGCATAAACTCCGAGTGAGTCGTCACAAAGACGATCAGGGCATAAGGATCTCGATCCCGAATCTTTCTTGCCACTTCTAGGCCTTTCATCTCCTCATTTCGAATCTCAATGTCCAAAAAGAATAGCTGATGTGCTCCCTTCTCATGCATCTCTGCCAGAAGTTGGTCTGGCTTGCCAAAGACTTCAAAAGAGCTGGGAATGATATGATGTTCTTTCAAGAGTTTCTCAATCGTCGTTTCAATCCTAGCTTGTTGGGAGAAATCATCTTCTAAAACAAATATTCTCATCTTCTTACTCTCCTTGTTTCAACCATCTTTGGCGAATATCTCTATAGCGACGTCTGGCATACTGAACAGCATATCGACCTTCTTCTCCAAGAAAAAGAGTCTTTCTTTGGATATCCATGGATTTTAGCCGTTCAAGGTTAACCAGACAATTTCGATGACATCTCGTCAAGGTTTCTCCATATTGTTTCTCAAGATTGCTTAAATTTTGAAATAGATCAAAGCTAGCGTTTTCTGTAACAATCTGCACGGTATGGGCTTTGCTTGGATGCGTTTGGATATAGTAGATATCCTCTATGTTTAATTTGAAAATTTCTTTCTCTTTTTGGATGATAATGTAGTTCATGGATAAAACCTCCTAAAAAGAGGATAGCATAAATCTAGAAACTATTTTTCACCAAATCCTAAACGGTTCTCAAAAATTCCTAAAGTGTCGAATCATTCGCAAAATGGCTATGATAATCTTACAATTATTTTATCATAAAATCCTGCAATAACCATTCAGGAAATTTCAATGACAATTAAAGATTTGAAGATAAAAAAAGAATTAAAAGTGATAAGCTATGATTATAGAAAGACAATCACTTGAAACAGCTTTAGAACCATCACAAAGGAGGCATTCTCATGACAGATACAGACCCTATTAAAAGAGCTCATACTTTGATTACTGACTTAAACAAAGCCTACCAAGTCTGCAAACAGGCAACAGCTGACGATGTCCGCTTTCAGGAGCAGCTGGACAATATCCTTGACTTTCTCTCTAAAACTGAGACAGTGGATAATCGATTCTTGATTGAACTGGAAAAATTTTACCAGACTTCCAGTCTTCTCATGGGACTCAGCGCTCTCAATCCAGATGCTCCTACTCGCGCCGCTTGGCGGGCCTATGACCGTTTCCACTTTGACCAAGTCAAAACCAAGCTAAGTCTCTACGGACCAACTATTATCTTGTAGAAAATAAAAGAAGCTGAGACAGAACTCAACTTCTTTTTTAGTGTCCTATAAGTAAGATTAATCCTGCATCTGACGTTTTACCTGATAAGGCAAATACAAGACTTGTAAAACCAGTCCAGCTCCAAGCAGGGCTAGAAGGGCTAGTTTTTCTTGGAGGGTAATCAAACCAACTATCAGTTGAACCATTAAAACAAAACCTGTCAATCCTCGGATAACTTCCTGTAGTCCCTTCTCTTTTTCACCCTTTTCTAATGGAAAGAGCTGGGTCAAGTATTGGTAGTCAAAGGCATGATAGAGGGCCAGTAACTGGAAGAGCAAGAGGTAGTTAAATAGAACTACCACTGCCGTTGCGATCCAAACTTGCTTGATAAAGAGCAAAGCTAACAAGGATAGGAACAAGAGGCGCAAACTGAGAGCAAAGAGATCTCCATTTCGCAGGTAAGAACGAAGGTAGAGGTTTTGCCAGATCTTGCCAGGTAACTTTTGAACAGCCTTTAGGATAAAGTCCAGATAGGCCCGACGCTTGACACTATTTGAAACGCCCTTGACCTGAGTAAAGAGAGCAAAGAAACGAAGCAAGACTTGCTTGCGCTTGCTTTCTTGGGCAATCACATAGTCCCAGTCCATTCCAGTTTCAGTGAAAAATTTACTGGCTTTTTGACGAAAGACTAGGTATTTCCCAGCTCCTAATAAAAGCACATAGGCAAGAAAGACTGGCAAGCCATAGCCCATGGCTAAAAATAAGGGCGCAAATAAAAGCAAGAAAAGGGTTTGGACAAAGAGCCAAAAGACCAGTGAGCGTACCGTCTGCTCTTTGAGATGGGACTTAACCTCTTCTTCACTGACTAAGAGAAAGAGCTTGTCAGGTGCCTCCATATATGTGGCAATCCCTCCCCAAGCCAAAAGCAAGGTAGATACAATCCCCAAAAACAAGAGGATGGGCCAATGATTTTCAGGAAAATCTTGCAAGAGTTGACTGTACTGGTAAGATAGAAAACCGATGAGAACTAGTAGGAACAAGACAAAGTGGTCATTGAGAACATAACGCAGATAACCTACACACTCCTTACGAAAAGCCTGCTTTCGCTTTAAAAACAAGTCTTTCATAACTCCTCCTCTTTGGTCAGAGCCAAGTAAATATCATTCAAACTCGCTTCAGGCATGTCAAAGGCTTCGCGGAGTTGCTGGAGGTTCCCCTGAGCCCTCACCTCCCCCTTGTGGAGAATAACAAAGGCGTCACACATCTTCTCCGCCGAGTCCAGCACGTGGGTACTCATGAGGATAGACTTGCCTTTTTGCTTTTCTACTTCCAAAAGCTGAATCAAGTCAGAAATAGCCAGCGGATCGAGGCCAAGAAAAGGCTCGTCCACGATAAAGAGGCTCGGATCCACGACAAAAGCACAGATAATCATGACCTTCTGCTTCATCCCTTTGGAGAAATGAACTGGAAACCAGTCCAATTTTTGGTCCAAACGAAACATTTTCAACAAAGATTCTACTCGCTCAAAAGCGACTTTTTGCTCAATACCATAGGCCATGGCAACCGTCTCGATATGCTCTCTGAGGGTCAATTCCTCATACAAGCTAGGCGTTTCTGGGATGTAGCCAATCTGTTTGCGGTAGTTGGTCGCATCCTCTCGCAGGGTCAAACCATTAATCTTAATTTCTCCACTATAAGGCGTCAACAGACCAATAATCTCATTGATAGTCGTTGATTTTCCAGCACCGTTGAGACCAATCAAACCAACCAACTGCCCACTTTCAACTGTAAAGGACACATCTTTCAAGACAGGGACGTGAACATAGCCTCCTGTCAGGTTTTTAATTTCTAACATATTTTCTCCGAATCTGGTATAATGTAGCTATATTATATCAAAATTCAATACAGTAGAGGTGGATTTTATGTCAGATTGCATTTTTTGTAAGATCATCGCAGGGGAGATTCCTGCTTCAAAAGTATACGAGGATGAGCAGGTTCTTGCCTTTCTTGATATCTCTCAAGTAACGCCTGGACATACCTTAGTAGTGCCAAAAGAACATTATCGCAATCTTTTGGAGATGGATGCAGCAAGTGCCAGCCAACTCTTTGCCCAAGTGCCACTAGTAGCTCAAAAAGTTATGA
>CAUVGG010000010.1:0-27142 GCA_963551305.1 uncultured Streptococcus sp. | reverse complement strand
GCAAGTCTTGGAAGACTATGAAGCGCGTGAAGAATATCAAGAGGTAGAAGACTACGCTGCCTCCAAAGATTTATTTGATACTATGCAGGGATTTAAAGACAATCTATCTGTTCAATTTCCCCTATTAGATAGTGATAACTGGCAGTATGATAAGGGATCCATAAAAGTTTGTAAGGCTGATGAGTCAGGATTCAAAAAAGATGTAGAGTCGGAATCAGCTACAATTTGAAAGTCCCCCTATTAAACGAAGATGCCGAGCAAATCTGGCTACTGTTTAAAGACTGGTTCAATACTAGCAGATTGAGTCAAGTTGAAAGAAATCTTAATAATGAGGATTTGGGAAGATATGTCTTCTCAGCAAGTTCCCCTCTAGGTGATCAGGTAGATTGTTCGATTTATTTGCCTAATGAGTGGAATATCCCTCAGATTAGCTTTTCAGGCTATCTAACAGCTCGTTATAGGGCTTGTGATCTTGATAAATTGCAAGAATAAGATGGAGGTTTTTAGAGATGAGAAAGATTAATTGGGACAAGATAAAAACTCGCTTAGATGCCTTGCTAGTCATTGACGAATATCTAACAGATCCGAGTGAGGATTGGCTCAGACTTGTGATTAAGACTGAGGAAGACTATGGACTCCGCTACCTTATTGACAATGGCTCTGGTGATTCTTTAGATGTGATTTTGACTGATAAAATGATCCTTATAAAAGGCTTTGATCATGAAAGCAGTTTAAGCCAGTTTGCTGCTGACGAGTGGAATCAAGATATCATCGATAGTTTTTATAAAGGACTGGATGAAAAGTATGTCTCACTTTATTCAGAAGAACAAAAAGATGAAACAACCTTCTTTATCTGGTATGATTGTCACGCGCATCAACACACTTACCAAGATCAGGATGGCGGAGAATGGTTGCTCTCTTACCTTTTTGATAGCTTTGAGAGATTTCATGAGTTTGTGACTGACTATTATGAAATTACCGTAGATAAAGATTTACTTAGGAAACTCTACATGGATGGACAACTTTCAGACATAGAAGTAAAGCAATTAATCCAGGAAAGTTAAGAGAGTAATCATGAGAGTGAACTATAAAAATACCCCTGAAAACTATCGAGCCATGGCGGAAATAATCATCCCACCCTTGCTTAATTTACTCAAAAGTTTAACCTTGTTAGAAGAGGAAATTTTTGAGCGTAACAGAGCACTGGATAAGGAAAAAGAAGCCCTTACCATCCCAGCCAATCAAGTTCATCCCAAGTGGAATGAACTTATGGATGACTATTTTCAGAGGCAAATCCAACTTCTAACTGGACGAGTGACTCAAAAATGCTTGGAAGGAGGAGTTCGAAATTCTTATGGCTCCCCAAGTGAGTATAACTATGTTCAAACGAATGATTTTTCTGTAGATTTTATCATGACAAAAGCTGAAGAAGCAAGAGTCATCACCCATTATCAAGAAGCTTTAGAAATGAAGCATCAGTTTGTACTTAGATTGGTGGATGGAAATTGGCTACTTGATGAGAAATTCTACGGTTTTGAGGATGAGGAAACTTGGTATGACGACTCACTTTAAGCAAGATAGCTTTGCTTCCCAACTGATATGAGAAAAAGGAGAAGTCCTATGAATTTTTTAAAAAATCTATTTACTAGTAAGAAAGAAAAGTCAGAGAAGAAAAAACAACTGATCTTGTCCATGCCCCTCTTTAAAGGCAAGCAGGCCTATTCTTTAGACCAGGTCGTTCAGGAATTGAAATCTCACTGGGCGCTTGAAATTTCTGAAGTTTCTGGGGATGATTCTAGTGCAACCTTTGTGATTGATGGTGCTCTCGTTGCGCTGGCTTTAATGGATTTGCCTATCCCAAGTCAAGAATTTGAAGAATTGTATGCCTATTCTTACCTCTGGCAGGATGTTGAGAAGGAAACACAGGAGCACACACAGCATGCTATTGTTTCTATCCTGTCTGACAATCTTTCGCCAGTAGAAACTTATTCCCTATTAACTAAAGTCAATGCCTCTATCTTAAAAACTAGTCAATCAGCTATTGGTATTTATCAGGGTTCTACCACCTTGCTCTTACCCAAAGATCTTTATCTAGACCTGACTGACCTTTTGAAAGAAGAAATGCTTCCACTTCAACTCTGGATTTATATAGGAATTATCAACCAGGGAGATAAAACTAGTATTTACACTTATGGTTTGAAAGAGTTTGGAAGAACTGAGATTGAAATTATCGAGTCTCCTATGAATAGCGATGATTTATATTATTTCCTCCTGTCTATTCTTCAGTATGTTTTAGGCAGTGACGTCACCTTAAAGGACGGTGAAACCATTGGCTTTTCAGAAGATCAAAAAATCAAAATCACTGAGTCAAAAGCCGTCTATTTGGAAGGAAATTCCTTGAAATTAGATGTTTAAACCATGATTTATAATTGAGTGTCTTTCCTAGATTGGGGGTTTTATGAAGCGTGATATAAAAAAATATTATCTCTACCGATTTCTGGACTATAGATTTGAAAAACTCTCTTGTAAGAATCCAAGTCTCAAGGAAATAAAACCAGAGAAGAGAGAAAAAATCGTTCTAGAGGCTACTCGAACTAGTCAAAAGATTATTCTAGTCCTTGGAATTCTTTATGTTTTGCTATATTCTGCTATGTTCATTTACCTAAGGCTCAATGATTTTCAAAATCCCTTATTGACTTGGTTTACTGATTACATCGACTATTTAGGGGCACTGATAAACGGAGAATGGGGCAGTAGTTGGCGTCAAAAGAAAGCTAGTTTTTTGATGATTGCTCTAGTGGCTTTACCCATTGTGCTGATAGAAGGCGGCCCCTTCTTCTTGCTGGTTTTATTGATTGGGAATTGGGTACTAAAGAGTAAGATAAGATTTGAGAGAGAACATAAAGGAGTAGAGAGCCATGGGTAGAACAGTGATTATAGGTACTTTAATTGCTTTTGCAATCTTTAATCTGCTGCTAGGTCTGGGTTTTTATCTCTTTCTAAAAAAGAGGAAAGAGAATGGACAGTCATTGTACGAAACTCCTGTAAATCAACAAACTCGAACAGAAAAACTGGGTCTAGGCGAGATTTTGGTCTACCTGACACTGATTGCCATCGCAGGGATCTTTGCCTTTCAGACCTTAAATAGAGGCGGTGTTGGGAATTCTATTTTAGCCAAAATGATCCTCCTACCTGCTCTAATGGCCCTTTTCAATGCAAGAAAACGAACTGGGAAGTCTATGCTTGCCCTCCTTATAACTTTGATGGTCTTTCTAGTAGGAGTCACGTTTAATCTCACGATTGGTTTGCCACCTCAAGCACCGATTTTACAAATTAATGAAAGTAAAATCATTTTAGCTGAAACTAAATCCAGTGAGCTGATGGACGCTGGATTTGACATCTATGTAAGACAGGGCGATGGTGGTAGCGATTATGAAGACCTCCTGACAAGTAACAGTTTCCAAAAGTATCCTGGAGATAAAACAGTTACCATCGAAAAAGGCTTCAGGCTTGATAGCAATGCTGTTCCTTACGCTCCCTATCTCCTAGCAAAAGATGGCATAGTACTGGGCAGTATTTCCTTTTACGGTGCTGAGGACCATGATGTGGCTATAGAAGATTCTAAGGTTATTCAGGTTCGATTTAACAAGGACAGTATTGAGGCAGCGAAAAAACATTCTATTACTTTCAAATTAAATGAACTTGACTTGACTACACGACTGGATGTTTCGCTTGTTCAAGAAACTTTCAAGAAGCATCTATGGTCAATTCCACCATCAAATACAAGTGATGTCACTCAACTATGGTATGGATTAAAGTGGTCCAGCAACAGTGATTCGCTATTTTGGAATGAGTACTATGGTCTCATCCGCCTAGATGAAAATTATATGATGACTGATTTTGAACTAGCTGTTCAAGTAGCACGAGATAAGTAGATAAGATTTTGAATAACTGACTATACTTACAATTCAACAAAGGAACTAATCGATTTAGTTCCTGTTTTTGTTTTTTGATTTCAATTTAAAACGATTCCTTTTTATCATTAAATACCATTTTGCGAACAAAAAATGAAATTCTTAAAAAAACTTTCTCAAAATACTTTACAAGCTTTTGTAAACATGATATAGTTATAAGGCTTAGAAAATGAGATGATGTTTTCTAGCAAATATAAACCCGAGTAAAAAATGCCTACGGACAGGTAGGGTTGAATGCCGAAGCGTGGTTGAAAAGCCACATTATTGATAGGGTTAAAAGCCTACTTTTATAAGTTGATGTTAGGACACTTGTCCTAATTCATAAATTTTAGTGTGGTGAAAGCACACGTCATCTTGTGAAACGATCAATAAAGTACGTAATATTTGCTACTAGAGAGTTAGGAAACATCGGGAACAGACATACTCAACAGAAACCAAAATAAAAACGTCAGAAGATTGCAGAGCAGGTGAAAACCTGCTCTTTTTTCATAAGTCAAGCTTTGGTCGCCTTCATTTTTTTAGGCGCTAAAAATATGGTAAAGGAGTATGTCTTGAAGAAGTTAGATCAAAACCAAGCCCCAATTTACGAGGCCTTGGTCAAGCTACGCAAGAAAAGGATTGTCCCCTTTGATGTGCCAGGTCACAAGCGTGGACGAGGAAATCCAGAACTGGTCGAACTGTTAGGAGAAAAATGTGTTGGCATTGATGTCAATTCTATGAAACCCTTGGATAATCTTGGTCATCCCATTTCGATTATTCGGGATGCGGAGGAATTGGCTGCAGATGCTTTTGGAGCAGCCCATGCCTTTCTCATGATTGGTGGAACAACTTCATCTGTGCAGACTATGATTCTTTCCACCTGCAAGGCGGGAGATAAGATTATTCTGCCACGTAATGTCCATAAATCTGCTATCAATGCGCTGGTTCTATGTGGTGCCATTCCCATCTATATCGAGATGAGTGTAGATCCTAAAATCGGCATCGCATTAGGTCTTGAAAATGACCGAGTAGCACAGGCCATAAAGGAGCATCCAGATGCCAAGGCAATTTTGATTAACAATCCTACTTACTATGGAATTTGTTCAGACCTCAAGGGTTTAACGGAAATGGGTCATGAAGCGGGCATGCTGGTTTTAGTGGATGAAGCCCATGGAGCGCATTTGCATTTTACAGACAAATTGCCACTGTCTGCTATGGATGCTGGCGCTGATATGGCGGCGGTATCTATGCATAAGTCTGGTGGGAGTTTGACCCAAAGTTCGCTTCTTTTAATCGGAGAGCAGATGAATTCTGAGTACGTTCGTCAAATCATCAACCTGACCCAGTCAACATCCGCCTCATACTTGTTAATGTCTAGTTTGGATATTTCACGTCGTAATTTAGCTCTTCGAGGGAAAGAATCTTTTGAAAAGGTCATTGAGCTATCCGAATACGCTCGTCGTGAAATCAATGCTATCGGTGGTTACTACGCCTACTCAAAAGAGCTCATAGACGGTGTGTCGGTCTGTGATTTTGATGTAACCAAGCTGTCAGTTTACACTCAGGGAATTGGCTTAACAGGTATCGAAGTTTATGACCTCTTACGAGATGAATACGACATTCAGATTGAATTCGGTGATATCGGCAATATCTTGGCCTACATTTCCATCGGTGACCGTATCCAAGACATCGAGCGTTTAGTCGGCGCTTTAGCTGACATCAAGAGACTCTACTCGAGAGATGGAAAAGATTTGATAGCTGGAGAATATATCCAACCAGAGTTAGTGCTGTCTCCACAAGAAGCCTTCTATTCAGAGAGAAAAAGTTTGACCTTGGACGAATCAGTCGGACAAGTCTGTGGGGAATTTGTCATGTGTTACCCTCCAGGCATTCCTATCTTGGCTCCTGGTGAACGCATTACACGAGAAATTGTGGATTATATCCTATTTGCCAAAGAACGTGGTTGCTCCCTCCAAGGGACGGAAGATCCAGAAGTCAATCACATCAACGTTATTGATAGAAAGGAGAACTAGATGGATTTGTGGTTTTCTGAAGTTCATACTCCAGATGTGAAATTATCCTTGAGAACTGCCAAGCAACTCTATGCTGGAAAAAGTGAATGGCAGGATATCGAAGTCTTGGATACGCCAGCTTTTGGGAAAATACTGATTTTAAATGGGCATGTCTTGTTTTCAGATGCAGATGATTTTGTTTACAATGAAATGACCGTCCACGTTCCCATGGCTGTCCACCCAAATCCCAAGAAAGTCTTGGTTATTGGAGGTGGCGACGGTGGTGTTGCCCAAGTTTTGACACTGTATCCAGAATTGGATCAAATCGATATTGTGGAACCGGATGAGATGCTGGTTGAAGTCTGTCGTGAGTATTTCCCAGATTTTGCTGCGGGGCTAGATGATCCTCGTGTTACCATTTACTACCAAAATGGACTACGCTTTTTGCGAAACTGTGAAGATGACTACGATATTATCATCAACGATGCGACAGATCCATTTGGACATACGGAAGGGCTCTTTACCAAGGAATTTTACGGAAACAGTTTCAGAGCCTTGAAAGAAGACGGAATCATGATCTATCAGCATGGTAGTCCTTTCTTTGACGAGGATGAGTCAGCTTGCCGAAGCATGCACCGCAAGGTCAATCAAGCATTTCCAATCAGTCGGGTTTATCAAGCCCATATCCCAACTAGTCCAGCTGGCTATTGGTTATTTGGATTTGCATCGAAAAAATACCACCCTATCAAAGATTTTGACAAGAAAGGCTGGAAAAAACGCCAGCTTTTCACAGAATACTATACTGCAAACTTACATGTGGGAGCCTTTATGTTGCCTAAGTATGTTGAGGACATTTTAGAAGAAGAGGAAGGAAAAAAATGAGTCGTTTACTAGTTATTGGATGTGGGGGCGTTGCCCAAGTTGCTATTTCAAAGATTTGCCAAGATAGCGAAACTTTTACAGAAATTATGATTGCTAGCCGTACCAAGTCAAAATGTGATGACTTGAAGGCTAGATTAGAAGGTAAAACAAATACTAAGATTGAGACAGCTGCTCTTGATGCTGACAAGGTTGAAGAAGTGATTGCTTTGATTGAAAGCTACAAACCAGAAGCTGTTTTGAACGTAGCTTTACCATACCAAGACTTGACCATTATGGATGCTTGTTTGGCGACTGGAGTTCACTATATCGACACAGCTAACTACGAGGCAGAGGACACAGAAGATCCAGAATGGCGTGCCATTTATGAAAAACGTTGCAAGGAACTTGGTTTTACAGCTTACTTTGACTACTCATGGCAATGGGCTTATCAGAAGAAATTTAAAGAAGCAGGCTTGACAGCTCTTCTTGGTTCTGGTTTTGACCCAGGTGTAACCAGTGTCTTTTCAGCTTATGCTTTGAAACACTATTTCGATGAAATCCACTATATCGACATTCTAGACTGTAATGGTGGTGACCATGGTTATCCATTTGCGACAAACTTTAACCCAGAAATCAATCTCCGCGAGGTTTCTGCGCCGGGTTCTTACTGGGAAGATGGAAAATGGGTAGAAGTTGAAGCTATGTCTATCAAGCGTGAGTATGATTTCCCTCAAGTTGGGCAAAAAGACATGTATCTCCTTCACCATGAAGAAATAGAATCACTTGCCAAAAACATTCCAGGAGTTAAACGGATTCGCTTCTTTATGACCTTTGGTCAATCTTATCTAACGCATATGAAATGCTTGGAAAACGTAGGGCTCCTTCGTACGGATACCATTAACTTTAACGGTCAAGAAATTGTACCAATCCAATTTTTGAAAGCTTTGCTTCCAGATCCTGCAAGCCTTGGTCCACGCACGGTTGGTAAAACCAATATCGGTTGTATCTTTACAGGTGTCAAAGATGGCGTTGAAAAGACCATCTACATCTACAATGTCTGCGACCATCAGGAATGCTACGCAGAAGTTGGTTCACAAGCCATTTCTTACACGACAGGCGTTCCAGCCATGATTGGGACAAAATTGGTTATGAACGGTACTTGGAAACAACCTGGAGTATATAACCTCGAGGAGTTGGATCCAGATCCATTCATGGAAGCTTTGAATGAGTATGGTTTGCCATGGGTTGTGGTTGAAAATCCACAAATGGTGGACTAATGAAGCTAGAACAAGTACCAACACCAGCTTATGTTATTGACTTGACAAAGTTAGAAGCCAATTGCCGTATCCTACAATATGTTCAAGAAGAGGCAGGATGCAAGGTTTTGCTCGCACAGAAGGCTTATTCTCTCTACAACACCTATCCCTTGATTAGCCAGTACCTATCTGGTACAACTGCAAGTGGTCTCTATGAAGCTAAGCTGGCTAGAGAAGAATTTCCGGGGGAAGTCCATGTCTTTGCGCCAGCTTTCAAGGATGCGGACTTGGAGAAATTGCTTGAGATAACAGACCATATCGTTTTTAACTCTGAGAGACAGTTGCGTAAGCACGGTCCTCGTTGCCGAGATGCTGGTATCAGTGTCGGTTTGCGCCTCAACCCTCAGTGTTCAACTCAAGGAGATCACGCGCTCTACGATCCTTGTGCACCTGGCTCCCGTTTTGGAGTTAGCCTAGACAAGATACCGAGTGATTTGCTGGACTTAGTGGATGGGCTTCATTTTCATACCCTTTGCGAGCAAGGTTCAGATGATTTAGAGACAACTTTGAAAGCAGTAGAAGAGCAGTTTGGTCCTTATTTACATGAGGTCAAATGGCTCAATATGGGTGGAGGACACCACATCACAAGAGAAGACTACGATGTGGATTTGCTGATTTCTGAAATTAAGCGTATCCGAGAAACTTACAATCTTGAAGTCTATATCGAGCCGGGTGAGGCTATTGCGCTTAATGCAGGTTATCTAGCGACGGAAGTATTGGATATTGTAGAAAACGGTATGGATATCTTGGTTTTAGATGCCTCTGCAACCTGCCATATGCCAGATGTACTTGAGATGCCCTATCGTCCACCTCTGAGAAATGGATTTGAGGCACAGGAAAAAATCCATACCTACAGACTTTCTTCCAATACCTGTCTGACAGGTGATGTGATTGGTGATTATAGTTTTGAAAATCCAGTTCAAATCGGTGATAGACTTTATTTTGAAGACATGGCTATTTACTCGTTTGTCAAAAATAATACCTTTAACGGTATTGGCTTGCCCAGTCTCTATCTCATGGACGAGCAAGGTGACTGCAGCTTAGTCAAAGCTTTCGGCTATCAAGACTTTAAGGGGAGATTATCATGATAGAAACTCCGAAAAAAGCAGGTTATCGTATGCCAGCAGAGTACGAACCACACCATGGTACCCTCATGATCTGGCCGACTCGACCAGGTTCATGGCCTTTTCAAGGAAAGGCTGCCAAAAGAGCATTTACTCAGATTATCAAGACTATAGCAGAAGGCGAAAAAGTCTATCTTTTGGTAGAGCAGGACCATCTATCTGAAGCGCAATCCTATCTAGGGGATAGCGTTATTTATCTAGACATCCCTACAAATGATGCCTGGGCGCGTGATACAGGTCCGACTATTCTCGTCAATGATAAAAGAGAAAAGTTGGCAGTCGATTGGTCTTTCAATGCCTGGGGTGGTGCTGTCGATGGTCTTTATCAAGATTATGAAGATGATGACCAAGTAGCCAGTCGTTTTGCTGAGGCCTTGGAAATGCCTGTCTATGATGCTAAACCTTTTGTACTGGAAGGCGGAGCAATCCATAGCGATGGTCAAGGAACCATTCTTGTGACTGAAAGTTGCCTTCTGAGCTCTGGTCGCAATCCTCATCTCAGTAAAGAGGAAATCGAGAATACCTTATTAGAGAGCCTTGGCGCTGAAAAAGTTATCTGGCTTCCTTACGGTATTTATCAGGACGAAACCAATGAACATGTTGACAATGTTGCAGCTTTCGTTGGCCCTGCTGAGCTTGTTTTAGCTTGGACAGATGATCAAAACGATCCCCAGTATGCTATGTCTGTAGCTGATTTAGCTCTTTTAGAGAAGGAAACAGATGCAAAAGGGCGTCCCTTCACTATTCATAAATTGCCAATCCCAGCTATTCTTCAAGTAGTTACCGATGAAGATTTACCAGGTTATAGTTATGAAGAAGGTGAAGAGGAGCGTTATGAGGGCGAGCGTCTTGCGGCTTCCTATGTCAATTTCTATATCGCCAACAAGGCTGTCTTGGTTCCCCAGTTTCAAGATGTCAACGACCAAGTGGCCCTAGATATCCTCAGCAACTGTTTCCCAGACCGTAAAATTGTCGGAATACCAGCTAGAGATATTCTTTTAGGTGGTGGCAATATCCACTGTATCACCCAACAAATCCCTGAATAGGAGAAAAAGATGAGAAATGTAAGAGTTGCAGCAATCCAGATGCAATGTACCATGGATGTGGCAACAAATATCCAAACAGCGGAACGTTTAGTTCGACAAGCTGCAAAGCAAGGAGCCCAAATTATTCTCTTACCTGAATTATTTGAACGTCCCTATTTCTGTCAGGAACGCCAGTATGACTATTATCAGTATGCCCAGTCGGTGACAGAAAATACAGCCATTCAGCATTTTAAAGTGCTTGCTAAGGAACTACAGGTTGTTCTACCGATCAGTTTTTATGAAAAAGATGGCAATGTCTTGTATAACTCAATCGCCGCCATTGATGCTGATGGAGAAGTGCTGGGCGTTTATCGGAAGACCCACATACCAGATGACCATTATTATCAAGAAAAGTTTTACTTTACGCCTGGTAACACTGGTTTCAAAGTCTGGGATACGCGCTACGCTAAGATTGGGATTGGTATCTGTTGGGATCAATGGTTCCCTGAAACAGCCCGTTGTCTTGCGTTAAATGGAGCAGAATTACTCTTTTATCCTACAGCCATTGGTTCAGAGCCTATCTTAGATACGGATAGTTGTGGTCATTGGCAACGTACTATGCAAGGACACGCAGCAGCAAATATTGTCCCAGTCATTGCAGCCAATCGTTACGGTTTGGAAGAAGTCACTCCTAGTGAGGAAAATGGTGGACAAAGTTCTAGTCTTGACTTCTACGGTTCGTCCTTTATGACGGATGAAACAGGAGCTATTTTAGAGCGAGCTGAAAGGCAAGGTGAGGCTGTTCTGATTGCAACTTATGACCTGAATAAGGGTGCAAGCGAGCGCCTAAACTGGGGCTTGTTTCGAGATAGAAGACCAGAAATGTACCAACGGATTACGGACTAGAAGGTAAATTTCATAATAAATTTTTGATATTCACGCCTGTCTTACAAAAATGTAAGATAGGCTTTTTAAATGTAAGATGGGTGTACGATTATACGTGGAAATGTATGCTATACTCTATGTAGATCAAAAAGAAAGAGGTTTATTATGAAAAAATGGAATGCGACGCAGTTGAAGTATCTGATGGCGGCAGTAATGGTTCTAGACCATATCCCTCATATTACCGGAATCGTTTCTCCTCTGTGGGAAGGTATCTTCCACGCTATGACCCGTTGTGTGGGAGTCTGGTTTGCCTATATGGCTATGGAAGGTTTTATCCATACTCGAAATCTGAAAGACTATCTCATCCGCTTCTGGTCTTGGGCGCTTATCATGTTTGCTGGAAATAGCCTCCTCAATGCCCTATTTGCATCCAAAGGAGTAATGGTCAATAACAACATTTTCTTGACTCTTGCAATTGGTGTCACCATGCTTTGGATTGGTTTTCCCAGAAAAGAGTTGGATAAAAAGGAGAAGTTGTGGCGTCGTATTGGGCTTGCTGGGCTCTTGATTTTCGGGTGTCTTTTTACTGAGGGTGGTATCACTATGCTACCATTTCTCTTGATTAGTTACTCTTGTCGGAATCGCAAGGGATTGCGAAATCTCCTTCCTCTACGCCTTTCTGTGGGCCTTCTTGTTAGTGACTTCCATCCAAATATACGACACATGGTACCAAACACTGGAAATGATGCTTTACAATTCTGACTGGCTCTTTATCACCGTCTTTCCTTTTATGGCCTTGTATAATGGACAGCGAGGAAAAGAAACTAGTTGGAGTAAATATTTCTTTTATATTTTCTACCCAGCTCATCTATGGATTATAACTTTGATTGCTTATTTGGTTAAGTAGATTCAATATTTATTAGCTCCTTCTTGCTTAAAATGTGAGAGGAGCTTTTCTGTATCTGGAATTCCTAACAAAACATGTTATAATAGTTTTAGAAAGGACGAGGTTTATGGCGAGCATTCTTGTAATTGAAGATAATAATGAAATCCAGGAAATTTTAAGAACCCTTCTTACAGAGGAACATGAGGTGATTCAAGCATTTTCTGGGACAGAAGGTATCATGCAATTTGACAAAGGTGGCATTGATCTCGTTTTGCTAGATATCATGCTTCCTGGGAAAAATGGCGACCAAGTCTTGCAAGCCATTCGACAAACTAGTCAGACTCCGGTCATCATGCTCACTGCTTTGGGTGATAAAAAGCTCATCAGCCAATATCTCCTAGATGGTGCCAATGATTATGTAGTAAAACCTTTTGATTTGGACGAAGTCTTTGCCAGAGTCACTGTGCAATTACGCCAAAGTGGTGAACATCAGTCAGGAGATCGAAGAGAAATTGATAACCTCGTACAAAACTTTAAAAATATCCAGTTCGATGCGGATAGTTTTGAAATAAGTAGCGCAACTGAAACCATTCGCCTTGCAAAGAAAGAGTGTCAAATTCTCCAAATGTTGCTCCAGCATCCTAAAAAGATCTTCACCAAGGAAGAACTCTATGAATTGATTTGGGAAGAAAGTTACCTGCCTGGAGACAATACGCTCAACACCCATCTAAGCAATCTCCGTAAAAAACTGCATCAACTGGATCCAAATCACGAATACATCGAAACCATTTGGGGAGTTGGTGTTCGATTAAAAGGAGACAAATAATGAATTACATTTTGATATCAATATTACTCCTCATTAACATCATTTTGGCGATTTCTTTGATTCGCTATCATATAGCAATTATAGATTTAAGCAGACAAATCGAAGAAAAGATTCGCTCTGGTAGCATGAAGAGGATCGGGGTAAATTTCTTTTCAAAGACCATTTTGCGTCTACATAACCAAATTGAGAATCTATTTCAAGAAGTGGAGCAAAATCAGCTAATCATGAAGCGTGAAAAACGCACCCTAGATATGGCAATCAGTAACATTGCTCATGATATTCGGACACCTTTGACAATCGCTTCAGGATATACCCAGCAACTAATAAAACACCCCGATAATAGTTCAGAAACCTTAAATAAAATAGCCCATCATCAGGATTTGGTTTCCAAACGTTTGGAGGCTCTCCTCGAATACCGTCATTTGATGGAAGGAGCAGTCAAACCGAAACTGGAAGAACTTGATTTATCAACTTTTATAACGAAAAAGACTTTAGCCTATTACGATGTTTTTCAAGCTTCACATATTGTTCTTGATTTTAACGTTGAACCTGGATTGAAAACGACGACTGATGAGAACTTACTTGATCGAATTATACAAAACCTCCTTGGAAATGTTCTCAAGCACGGAAAGGAGAAAGCTCGACTTTCTTTGAAAAAGGAAGAAAATAGGCTTGTTTTGGAAATTGATAATCTAGTCAAAAAATCTATCAAGAATATAGACAATCTCAGCAATCGTTTTTACTCTGAAAATCTATCAGACACAGAAGAATCCTCTGGTTTAGGTCTCTATATTACCGAGGAATTAGTTCATCTTCTTGGAGCGAATATGAAACTATCCACTGATGGAGAATGGTTTTCAGTCTTTATCTATTTTTAACAGAAGAAACCTCCTCTATATCCTAGAGGAGGTCTTTTTTATAAGCTTTTCTTCTTGAAAATAATCAGTCCACTGAAAGAGAAGAAAAGTATGACCGTTACGCAAACCGTGATGGTATAGAGAATAGCTTGACTATTAGTAGTCATAGCATAGGCAAAATCTAGAATTAAATATCGTAGAATTTCAATGTCTGGGAAAAGAAGCATTGGCGTAGAAAGGATGATAGAACTAATCAGATAACCAATAAATACGGCAAGATAAGAATGAGTTAGGTAGAGAATAAAGGAAACAATGGAAAGCCAAGCAAGGAGACAAAGGAATTGAAGGGAAATCGTCAAGAAGAGATTAGTAACAAAACTATCAGGCATTGTACCAAGTCCGTTTAGTAGAGTCGCGGGAATAAAGGCAATCACAAGACTGGTGATGAGTTGTAAGAGAGCGATACTAGCAAGTACAAAGGTTTTGGCTAGGAAAAACTCGGTACGAGAAACACCCACTGTTAAATTATTTTTATAGAGTTTGCCGATTAAATCAACTCCAAGAACGAGGCATGCCAGGACGATGCAGAGAAAAACGAGGTTTGAACCATTGCTAGACGCGTTGATTAGAGCTTCTATCCCATTCCAACCATGGGTTGGAGTCTCTGGTGGTGTTGTATTTACTGCCATTAGATGTCCTGTAGCACCAATAGTAGCACCCATTAACATAAGTATAAAGAGAATGAATTCTGTAATCCAGAATCCTTTGGAGCGAAAAAGACGGTAAAAATCTGCTTGAATGGTATGTATCATGATTTTTCTCCTATTCTACCAATTGGGTGAAGTATTCTTCTAGGTTTTGACGGGCAAAGTAAATCTCATCAATAGCAACATCGGCCAAAGTTAGTTGCTTAAGAATCTGTTTGACATCTTGTTCATTACCAAAGATATGGATTTCATTTTCAGGATTGACAACCTTAAACTGGAGCTGGATTTGTTCTTTCAATACCTGACAAGCTCTTTCTTTGTCGCTTGTTTTAAGCACAATATAATCCTCACTCAGTGTTTCAAATTCAGCTTTACTGATTTCACGGATAATCTTACCTTGATCCAGAATACCAAAGCGATTAGCTAGGAGATAGAGCTCTGACAAGATATGGCTAGAAATGAGGATAGTTATGCCTTTTTCTTGATTGAGTCGCTGGATCATGAGGCGAAATTCTTTGATCCCAATTGGGTCGAGACCGTTAATAGGCTCATCTAAGATCAGGAAGTCGGGTTTGGATAGGAGGGCAATGGCGATACCAAGTCTTTGTTTCATTCCTAGTGAGAAATCACGAAAGACTTTTTTTCCCGTATCTGACAACCCAACATAGTCCAGTGTTTCTTGAATGACTTTATCAGCATTTGGAATATGGCGAATCATACAATAATATTTCAGATTCTGGTATGCTGTTAAGTGATTATGGGCTACAGGCGATTCGATAACTGAACCTACTCGAGATAAAGCTTTGGTCCACTCATTTTGTTCTTGACTAGAAAAGAGGGAAATAGTTCCTTTATCCGCAAACAGTAGTTGTGTAATTATTTTGATAAGAGTAGTTTTACCTGCTCCATTTTTTCCAATTAGACCATAAATATCTCCCTCTTTTATGGTTAGACTAAGATCTTGAAGAATAGCTTGTTGGCCGAATTGTTTGGTCAGTCCATGAATTTCGAGTACTGTTTTCATGATTTTCTCCTTTTGATTTATTTTTCTAACTTTAGTATAAGCTATAGAAATCAAAGAAACATCAAGTAATTCTAAAGAGTTTCTAAAGTTTTCTGATTTTTAAAATGTCAAAAACCCAGTTAAGGATTTAACTGGGAATTTTCTCTATAAAATATACTTCTCAATGGCACGTGCAACTCCATCTTCTTCGTTGCTGGCTGTAACATCATTGGCAAGAGATTTGACATAATCGCTGGCATTTCCCATAGCAATGCCAAGGCCTGCAAACTGGAGCATTTCGATATCGTTATTAGCATCACCCATGGCCATAATTTCTGAGGAATCAATCTGCAAAATCTCGGCTAGTCGAGAAAGAGCAGTAGCCTTTGTGGTTCCAAGTGGCATCGCTTCATAAATGACAGGTTGCGAACGAACGCCGCTAAATCGTTGGCAGAGCTCCTCAGCAAACCGCTGCTCAAAATCGTCTGTTTGCTCTTCGGTGCCCAAAAACATGCCTTGGAACATGCGATACTTACCACTAGTGGCTTCCTCAAGAGAAATTTCAGTCAGGTCTGAAAAGACTAGTTTGGCATCATTTTGAACGATTTCATTTGGCTTGCCACCGAGGACAAAATAATGTTCTTCATCAAAAAGAGTCAACTGAACATCACTCTTTTCAGCTAGTTCATAGAGGTATTCGATGTCAGCTGGACTGAGTTCTTGCCAGTCAACTAGACTCCAGTCACTGGTCTGGTGGGTTGAGCAACCGTTATTGACAATGACATACTCATTCTGGAGGTCCAGTCCCAATTTTTTGTAATAAGGAAGGACACCGAAAAGCGGGCGACCCGTACAGAGAACCAATTTGACGCCTTTTTCAATAGCTTGGTGAATGGCAGTAATATGGGCTTGTGGGATTTCCTTGGCTTCATTGAGGAGGGTTCCGTCCATATCCAAGGCTAGTAGTTTAATCATAAGACTTCCTTCTCTAGGTGTTTTGCTCTTATTATAGCATATTTTGGTTAGAAAGAGGCAGAATCTTCGGATAAATCATGATATAATATAGGATAACGACAGAAAATGTAACGAGGCAGAGATGAAATTACTTTATACTGATATTCGGACTTCTTTGACAGAAATCTTGACCAGAGAGGCGGAAGAGCTGGTTGCTGCTGGTAAGCGGGTTTTCTACATTGCTCCCAACTCTCTTTCTTTTGAGAAGGAACGCGCCGTGCTGGAATGCTTGTCCCAGCAGGCTTCTTTTGCGATTACCGTCACGCGCTTTGCTCAGATGGCTCGTTATCTGGTTTTAAATGACTTGCCTACAAAGACCAGTCTTGATGATATCGGACTTGGAATGGCCTTTTATAAATGCCTTGCTGAACTGGACTCCAAAGGGTTACGAGTTTTTGGAGCTATTAAACAAGACCCTCAATTTATCCAGCAGCTGATTGAACTTTATCATGAGATGACGACTGCTCAGATGAGCTTTTTGGACTTGGAAAGTTTGACAGATGAGGATAAGCGAGCAGATTTACTCTTGATTTTCGAGAAAGTAACAGCCTATCTCAATCAAAGCCAGTTGGCTCAGGGAAATCAGTTGTCCTATTTGATTGAGGCTATTGAGAATGATAAGGTAAGTAGTGATTTCAGTCAGCATGCCTTGGTCATTGACGGTTTTACCCGTTTTTCAGCTGAGGAGGAGAATGTGGTGGATCTACTCCATCGTAAAGGTGTTGAGATTGTCATTGGTGCATATGCAAGTAAGAAGGCCTATACCAGTCCGTTCACTGAAGGCAATCTCTACCAAGCCAGTGTAGAATTTCTTCATCATTTAGGTGCTAAATACCAAACGCCTGCTCAAGACCGTTCTCAGACTCATGAGTACATGGATAGTTTTGACAAGGCCTCTCGTTTGCTGGAGTCTTCTTATGACTTTTCAGAAGTCACCTTGGATGTCGATGAGATGGACCGTGAAAATCTGCAAATCTGGTCTTGCTTGACACAAAAAGAAGAGTTGGAGTTGGTGGCTCGCGCTATTCGTCAGAAATTACATGACTATCCAGAACTGAGTTACAAGCACTTTCGTATTCTCTTGGGGGATGTGGCTTCTTACCAGCTATCACTGAAAACTATTTTTGACCAGTACCAGATTCCATTCTATCTTGGTAGAAGCGAATCCATGGCGCACCATCCCTTAACCCAGTATGTCGAATCTATTTTGAGTTTGAAACGCTACCGTTTCCGTCAGGAGGATTTGATTAACCTCCTGAGAACTGGCTTGTATACCGATCTTAGTCAAGATGATATTGATGCTTTTGAGCAATATCTCCGCTATCTTGGCATCAATGGCTTGCCATCCTTTCAGCAAACCTTCACCAAATCCCACCATGGAAAATTCGATTTGGAACGTTTGAACGCTATTCGTCTGCGAGTTTTGACGCCACTTGAAACCTTATTAGCCAGTCGAAAACAGAAGGCTGAAAATCTCTTGCAAAAGTGGAATGCTTTTCTAAAAAATGCTGCCTTAAGCAAGCAGATGCAAGAATTGACAGCTACTATGGAAACTCTAGAACAGGAAAGACAAGCTGAAGTTTGGAAAGCCTTCTGCCATGTTTTAGAACAATTTGCGACGGTTTTTGCTGGTTCACAAGTAAGTCTGGAGGACTTCTTAGCCTTGCTCCATTCAGGGATGAGTTTGTCCCAGTATCGCACCATTCCAGCAACAGTGGACACCGTTCTGGTGCAGAGTTACGATTTGATTGCACCTCTGACTGCTGACTTTGTCTATGCCATTGGACTCACTCAGGATCATTTACCAAAAATCGCTCAAAATACCAGCCTTTTGACAGACGAAGAGAGAGAGACCTTAAACCAAGCGACAGAAGAGGGGGCTCAACTGCTGATTGCAAGCAGTGAAAATCTCAAAAAAAATCGCTATACCATGCTTTCTTTAGTCAATGCTGCTCGTAAGCAGTTGATTTTGTCAGCACCAAGTCTTCTAAATGAAAACGAGAGCAAGGAATCTGCCTATCTTCATGAACTGGTGAATTTTGGATTTAGCCGAAGAGAAAAGAGGATGAACCACAAAAATCTTAGCAAAGAAGATATAGGTTCTTATCACAGTCTCTTGTCTAGCTTAGTTGCCTATCACCAGCAGGGCGAGACGAGTGATAGGGAGCAAGATTTGACCTTTGTCAAGGTTTTGGCGCGTGTGATGGGGAAAAAACTAGATCAAAAAGGCCTTACAAATCCAGCTATCCCAACCAGTCCAAGCAGTAAGCCATTAGCAAAGGATACCTTGCAGGCTCTCTATCCAGCTGACAAGGAGTTTTACCTTTCTACCTCTGGTTTGACGGAGTTTTACCGCAATGAATACAGTTATTTCCTCCGTTATGTACTTGGTTTGCAGGAAGAATTGCGCCTGCGTCCAGATGCTCGCAGTCACGGGAATTTCTTGCACCGTATTTTTGAACGTGCCTTGCAGTTACCTGACGAAGATTCCTTTGACCAACGTTTGGAACAGGCTATCCAAGAAACTGGTCAGGAACGCGAATTTGAGGCTATTTATCAGGAAAGTTTGGAAGCCCAGTTTACCAAGGAAGTTCTGCTTGATGTCGCTCGGACCACTGGCCAAATCCTACGTCATAATCCAGCCATCGAAACCATCCAAGAGGAGGCAACATTTGGCGGCAAAGACCAGGCATTTATTCAATTGGATAATGGGCGAAGTGTTCATGTGCGAGGCAAGGTTGACCGTATTGACCGTTTGAAAGCTGATGGAGCGTTAGGAGTGGTAGACTACAAGTCTAGTTTGACCCAGTTCCAGTTTCCGAATTTCTTTAATGGGCTCAATTCCCAACTACCAACCTATCTTGCTGCTCTTAAGGGAGAAGGAGAGCAGAACTTTTTCGGCGCTATGTACTTGGAAATGGCTGAACCTGTCCAATCTCTGTTGACCGTTAAGAGTTTGGATGGAGCAGTAGTAGAGGCTAGCAAATCAATGAAATACCAGGGACTCTTTTTAGAAAAAGAAAGCAGTCATTTGAGTGAATTTTACAACAAAAACAAGGCTAATCAGCTGACAGATGAGGAATTTCAACTCTTACTAGACTATAATGCCCATCTTTACAAGAAGGCTGCTGAAAAGATTTTAGAAGGCCAGTTCGCCATCAATCCATACACAGAGAACGGCAGAAGTATTGCTCCATACGTCCAGCAACATCAGGCAATTACAGGATTTGAAGCCAATTACCATTTGGGTCAAGCACGTTTCCTAGAAAAGTTAGACCTAGCGGATGGCAAACGACTGGTCGGAGAAAAACTCAAGCTAGCTTGGTTTGAAAAAATGAGAGAGGAGTTGAATCGATGAAGCCCATTTCCTTTTTAACTGAGGAAGAGATTCAAAAACTGCAGGAAGCAGAAGTGAATTCGAGCAAGGAACAGAAGAAAACCGCCGAGCAAATCGAAGCCATTTATACCGCAGGGCAAAATATTCTTGTTTCAGCGTCTGCTGGTTCAGGGAAGACCTTTGTTATGGCCGAGCGCATTCTGGACCAATTAGCCCGTGGTGTAGAAATCAGTCAACTCTTTATCTCGACCTTTACCGTCAAGGCTGCTACTGAACTCAAGGAACGTTTGGAGAAAAAAATCAGCCAACAAATTCAAGAAACCAATGATGTTGATCTCAAACAACACTTGGGACGTCAATTGGCAGACCTGCCAAACGCTGCCATCGGAACCATGGACTCTTTCACACAAAAATTCCTAGGAAAACATGGCTATTTGATTGATATTGCACCGAACTTCCGTATTCTGCAAAACGAAAGTGAACAGTTACTCTTAAAAAATGAAGCTTTTCATCAGGTTTTTGAAGATCATTACCAAGGTGAGAATAAAGAGAAATTTAGCCGTTTGGTGAAGAACTTTGCTGGACGTGGCAAGGATGAACGAGGTCTGCGCCAGCAAGTCTACAAAATCTATGATTTCCTCCAATCCACTAGCAGTCCACAAAAATGGTTGAGTAACTCTTTCCTCAAAGGGTTTGAAGAAGCTGATTTTACTAGTGAGAAAGAAAAACTAACTGAGCAAATCAAGCAGGCGCTTTGGGATTTAGAAAGCTTTTTCCGTTATCATCTGGATAACGATGCAAAGGAGTTTCCAAAAGCTGCCTATTTAGAAAATGTGCTGTTGGTTCTGGATGAAATTGGCTCCTTAAATCAAGGGTCCGATAGTCAGGCTTATCGAGCAGTGCTTGCGCGTGTTGTTGCAATCTCGAAAGAGAAAAATGGTCGCGCTTTAGCTAACTCTAGTCGTAAGGCCGATTTGAAACCACTGGCTGATGCCTATAACGATGAGAGAAAGGCCCAGTTTGCAAAACTTGGACAACTAGCAGACCAGATAACGATTCTCGACTATCAGGAGCGTTATCATGAAGACACCTGGGATCTAGCTAAAACCTTCCAAACCTTTATGAGTGATTTTGTGGAGGCTTATCGTGAACGTAAACGCCAGGAAAATGCCTTTGAATTTGCTGATATCAGCCATTATACCATTGAGATCTTAGAGAATTTCCCACAGGTTCGCGAGGCTTATCAGGAACGATTCCACGAAGTCATGGTCGATGAGTATCAGGATACCAACCACATTCAAGAACGGATGCTGGAATTGTTGTCTAATGGCCACAATCGCTTTATGGTGGGGGATATCAAGCAGTCTATCTACCGTTTCCGTCAGGCAGACCCGCAGATTTTCAATGAAAAATTTCAACGCTATGCACAAAATCCTAAAGAAGGCAAGTTGATTCTCCTCAAGGAAAATTTCCGTAGCAGTTCAGAAGTGTTGTCAGCAACCAACGATGTTTTTGAACGCCTCATGGGCCAAGAAGTCGGCGAAATCAACTATGACAGCATGCACCAGCTTGTTTTTGCCAATACCAAACTGACTCCTAATCCAGACAACAAGGCAGAATTTCTCCTCTACGATAAGGGCGACAGTGAGCAAGTGGACGAAGAGAGCCAAGTAGAAACAAAACTAACAGGGGAAATGCGCTTAGTCATCAAGGAAATCCTGAAGCTCCATCAAGAAAAAGGTGTAGCCTTCAAAGAAATTGCCCTTTTGACTTCCAGTCGGAGTCGAAATGACCAGATTCTCCTCGCCCTGTCTGAGTACGGGATTCCTGTTAAAACCGACGGTGAGCAAAACAATTATCTCCAATCCCTAGAAGTACAAGTCATGCTAGACACTCTTCGTGTCATCCACAATCCTCTGCAAGACTATGCTCTGGTTGCGCTGATGAAGTCTCCTATGTTTGGTTTTGATGAGGATGAGTTGGCACGCTTGTCCCTTCAGAAAGTAGAAGATAAAGTCCAAGAGAATCTCTATGAGAAACTGGTAAATGCTCAAAAACTCGCAACAAGTCAGAAAAACTTGATTCATAAATCTCTAGCGGAAAAATTAAATCAGTTCATGGATATCTTGGATTCTTGGCGCTTGTATGCCAAAACCCACTCTCTCTATGACTTGATTTGGAAGATTTATAATGACCGTTTTTATTATGACTATGTTGGGGCTTTGCCAAATGGTCCTGCTAGACAGGCCAATCTCTACGCCCTAGCTCTGCGCGCTGACCAGTTTGAAAAGAGTAATTTCAAGGGCTTGTCGCGTTTTATACGTATGATTGACCAAGTTTTGGAAGCCCAGCACGATCTCGCAAGCGTAGCCGTTGCACCGCCTAAAGACGCAGTGGAACTCATGACTATTCACAAGAGTAAAGGTCTGGAGTTTCCTTATGTCTTTATCCTCAATATGGATCAGGACTTCAACAAGCAAGATTCGATGTCAGACGTCATTCTCAGCCGTCAAAAAGGGCTTGGTGTCAAATACATTGCCAAGGTGGAAACAGGAGCAGTGGAAGCGCACTATCCTAAAACCATCAAACTCTCCATTCCCAGCCTTACCTATACGCAGAATGAAGAAGAACTGCAATTGGCTAGCTATTCAGAGCAGATGCGTCTGCTGTATGTTGCCATGACACGGGCTGAGAGAAAGCTTTATCTTGTCGGTAAGGGCTCTCGTGAAAAGCTAGAAGCCAAGGAATATCCAGCTGCTGAAAACGAAAAACTAGATAAACATACTAGACTGCAAGCCAAGAATTTCCAAGATTGGGTTTGGGCTATCACTAAAGCATTTTCCAAGGACAATCTAAACTTTAGCTATCGTTTTCTTGGTGGAGACCAGTTGACTAGAGAAGCTATCGGTCAGTTGGAAAACAAGAGTCTTCTACAAGATAGCTCTCAAGCTGACAACCGCCAGTCAGAAACCATCAAAGAAGCTTTGGAAATGCTGAAAGAGGTGGAAGTTTATAATACTCTTCACCGTGCAGCCATTGAGCTTCCTAGTGTTCAAACCCCAAGCCAAATCAAGAAATTCTACGAACCCGTTATGGATATGGAAGGGGTAGAAATTGCTAACCAAACTCCATCACCGGAAAAGCGAATCAGCTTTGATTTACCAGATTTTTCAACTAAAGAAAAGGTAACAGGAGCTGAGATTGGTAGTGCAACTCATGAACTCATGCAGAGAATGGACCTTAGTCAGCAACCAACACTTGCTAGTCTAACAGAAACTCTCAAACAAGTTCAAACCAGCCCAGGTGTCAGAGATAAGATCAATCTTTCTAAAATCCTAGCTTTCTTTGACACACCACTTGGTAAGGAGATTCTTACCAACACTGACCATCTCTACCGCGAGCAACCTTTCTCTATGCTCAAGCGCGACCAAAAGAGTCAGGAAGACTTTGTTGTTCGTGGGATCTTGGACGGCTATCTGCTTTACGAGGACAGAATTATTCTTTTCGACTATAAGACAGACCGTTACGATGAACCAAGTCAACTCATAGACCGCTATCGTAGTCAGTTAGCTCTATATGGAGAAGCCTTATCACGAGCCTATTCGATTCAAAACATAGAAAAATACTTGATTTTACTCGGTAAAGACGAGGTTCAAGTTGTAAAAGTATAATCTAGAAAGGAGACCTCATGCCACTTCCAGTTAGAAAATCCCTGCATGATGCAGTGTTACAGGCTTCAAAAGCCGATACTTGGGATCAAGCTACCAAGGAATGGAATGAAGTTTCCTTGATTTTTAATGGCATTGGTCGTAGTAATTGTGTTTGCGGGAACGCCATAAAATACGCCTACGAACTCTTTAATGGTGTCACAGGCCAACGCCTCTTTCCAATCGGCAGTGACTGTGTTCGTCATTTTCATCGAGTGACTTTAGACCAGCAACTGGAGGAGGAAGAAAGACTACTCAGAAAAGTTGAAAATCTAACTAAAAAGGCTCAGAAAAAGGAAAAAATCAAGGTTAATAAAAGCGACTTTGACGAACGACTTCTAAAATGGTTTTGGGAAAAAGGTGTTTTCAAAGCCAATCGTGGCAATCAATTCGCGCCTGAGAGAGACTATCAGCTCTTCTTAGAGGTCTTTCAAGGCGGAAGTTGGACCAAGGCAGAGCCAAAGAAGAAGGCTCGTATGGAAGAAGTGCTGGAAAAGTGTATCAAACCTTTTTTACTTGGTAAGACCGATGACCAACTCTACCTTGTCAAACTAGGCAAGGAGAAAATCGACTACGAGCAGCATTTACGGATTCAAGCAGAGAAAGAACGCAAGAAGAGAGATAAAATCGCCAAGCAATACGCTGACAACCTCATTCTTGCCATGGGACCTGCAGAACGCGCTTATCAAGATTACTTTGGCTTTACAGAAACCTTGACCCAAGAAGAACGAAAATGGGAGAAAATCCTCTTTGGTAAAAATAGAGACGAACGGGCTATCAAGGCTAAACAAAACCAAAAGGAGCTGGAAAAGGATCAGCGTATTGCAAATCAAGATCCTATTGAACGAAAGCAGAAGCAGAGTTGGCTTCTTAATTCCTATTTTCGTGATTTGCCTGATGAAAAAGCCAGATTTTCTCGGCTCCTATCAGAATATCGAAAAAGTGGAGAAGTACCCTTTTCAGATGAATACTTATCTGAGCATCTCATTGACTTTTTCTACAAGATGAAGGCCTTTGAGTTTGAGATTGCTCCAGAACAAGTCCGCGATTTTCTAAAAGAATGCCTTCAAGCAGAGGATCTATCATCAGCACAAGAAAGCTGGATTAGAGGGATTCTCCTCAATTGTCTTCATCCGTTCTTAAATAGGTTACTCATATAGAAAAAATCCTACCTTGTCTATGCATGGTAGGATTTAAGTATCTCCAAAGATGTACTGGTAAAGTTGGACGACTTTCTGAAAACATTGTGTGTCCATTCTTGTTATTTTTTGAGCATTTCGCATCCGAAAATCAAAGGTATACAGTTGAAATGGATTGACAGCGCCATCTACCTTATCCGACGAGACAGGAACGAGCAAGCCTTTTTCTGCCAAACGTTGTTGGCCATGAGTGATGGGACAGACAGCCACAAAACCAGTTTGCAAGGCATATTCTCTCCTAGAAACAACCAAGGCTGGTCGCCTTTTCTGAATTTCTCGACCGACTGATGGATCAAAGTCCAGCCAAATGATATCCTGCTTTTCAGGAATATAGTCAGATTTCGCTATCAAGTGACCTTACCCCTTCAAAATCATTTGTCATTCTCAAATCAGTAATCCCATCAAAAGGATCTTTCATTTTTGGAGCTAAGACAATGACTCCGTCAATCCCTTTGTAGACAACCATTTCTTGACCTTCTGACATACCCAAATTTTTAGGAATGGTCACAGTGAGAGAATTCCCCACCTTCCGAGTCTTTACTGTATTCATTGCTCTACCTCCACGAATTAGTATACACTAAGTATATACCTGTTAGCAAAAAAAGTCAAGTAAATCGTGACTGGCATCAAAGATGTTTCGGACCAATACTATTTGTCATTTATTGTGGTCAAAGCCTGTGCAAAAGCACCTAATTTATGATAGAATAGATGGTGAGAAAGAAAACGTTTTATTACGTTTTTTTAGTCGGAAGGGGAAAATATTATGGCTACTATTCAATGGTTTCCGGGCCACATGTCTAAGGCTCGGCGACAAGTTCAGGAGAATCTAAAATTTGTTGATTTTGTGACGATTTTGGTGGATGCTCGGCTACCTTTATCTAGTCAAAATCCTATGTTAAACAAGATTGTGGGTGATAAACCAAAACTCTTGATTTTAAATAAAGCGGACTTAGCAGATCCAGCAATGACCAAAGAATGGCGTCAGTATTTTGAATCACAGGGAATTCAAACTCTGGCTATCAACTCCAAAGAGCAAGTTACTGTAAAAGTTGTGACTGATGCTGCTAAAAAGCTCATGGCTGATAAGATTGCACGCCAGAAAGAACGCGGTATCAAAATCGAAACCTTGCGTACCATGATTATCGGAATTCCAAATGCCGGTAAGTCAACTCTCATGAACCGTTTGGCTGGGAAAAAGATTGCGGTTGTCGGCAACAAACCAGGTGTTACCAAGGGGCAACAGTGGCTCAAAACCAACAAAGACCTTGAAATCCTAGACACACCAGGGATTCTCTGGCCTAAGTTCGAAGACGAAACTGTCGCTTTGAAACTAGCCCTAACAGGAGCAATTAAAGACCAGTTGCTTCCTATGGATGAAGTGACCATTTTTGGTCTCAATTATTTCAAAAAACATTATCCAGAAAAGCTAGCTGAACGCTTCAAACAAATGAAGATAGAAGAAGAAGCACCTGTTATCATCATGGATATGACCCGTGCCCTCGGTTTCCGTGACGACTATGACCGTTTTTATAGTCTCTTCGTCAAGGAAGTCCGTGATGGAAAACTCGGTAACTATACCTTAGATACATTGGACGACATTGATGACGACGATTAAAGAAATCAGAGAACTTCTTGCCACTGTTAAAGAATTAGACAATCCTCTTTTTCTAGAATTCGAAAAAGATACTCGTTCTGGAGTTCAAAAGGAAATCAGCAAGCGTAAAAAAGCCATTCAGGCAGAACTGGATGAAAACCTTCGTTTGGAATCCATGCTTTCCTATGAAGAAGAGCTTTATAAACAAGGATTGACCTTAATAGCAGGTGTTGACGAGGTCGGCCGTGGTCCTCTGGCTGGTCCTGTGGTCGCTGCAGCCGTTATTTTACCAAAAAATTGTAAGATTAGAGGGCTCAACGACAGCAAGAAGATCCCTAAAAAGAAACATCTGGAAATTTATCAAACCGTTCAAGACCAGGCCTTGGCAATAGGTATTGGTATCAAGGATAATCACATCATTGACCAAGTCAATATCTACGAGGCGACCAAACTGGCCATGAAGGAAGCAATCTCCCAGCTCAGTCCACAACCTGAGCACCTCTTGATAGATGCCATGAAACTGGAGTTGCCGATTTCTCAAACAGCAATCATCAAAGGAGATGCAAACTCTCTCTCTATTGCAGCTGCATCTATAGTGGCCAAGGTGACACGGGATAATATTATGAAGGACTATGACAACCAATATCCTGGCTATGATTTCACGGCTAATGCTGGCTATGGAACAGCTAAACATCTAGAAGGATTGGAAAAACTAGGTGTCACCCCGATTCACCGAACCAGTTTTGAACCAGTCAAAACACTGGTTTCAACTAAGAAAGATAAGTAAGAGGAAATGATTATGGAGGAACAGTCAGAAACACTCAGTTCCAAGAAAG
>CAUVGG010000009.1:0-28178 GCA_963551305.1 uncultured Streptococcus sp. | reverse complement strand
AACAGATGTATCCAGATGATAGTTTGACATTGCACACGGACTTGTACCAGATCAATATGATGCAAGTTTACTTTGACCAAGGGATTCACAATAAGAAGGCGGTCTTTGAGGTTTACTTTCGCCAGCAACCGTTTAACAATGGCTATGCTGTTTTTGCAGGTTTGGAAAGGATTGTGAATTATCTTGAAGACTTGCGCTTTTCAGATAGTGATATTGCCTACTTGGAGACGCTTGGCTATCATGGGGCGTTCTTAGATTACCTCCGCAATCTCAAGTTGGAGTTGACAGTCCGTTCTGCTCAGGAAGGGGACTTGGTCTTTGCTAATGAGCCAATTGTGCAGGTGGAAGGCCCTCTAGCCCAATGTCAATTGGTTGAAACTGCTCTTTTAAACATCGTTAACTTTCAAACCTTGATAGCGACTAAGGCGGCACGTATTCGTTCGGTTATTGAAGATGAACCCTTGATGGAGTTTGGGACACGTCGTGCGCAAGAAATGGATGCAGCTATCTGGGGAACACGCGCAGCCGTGATTGGTGGCGCCGATGGAACCAGCAACGTGCGTGCTGGTAAACTCTTTGATATTCCTGTCTTGGGGACTCATGCCCATGCCTTGGTACAAGTTTATGGAAACGACTATGAAGCGTTCAAGGCTTATGCGGCGACCCATCGTGACTGTGTCTTTCTAGTAGATACTTATGACACGTTGCGAATCGGTGTGCCAGCTGCCATTCAGGTGGCGCGTGAGCTGGGTGATCAGATTAACTTTATGGGTGTGCGGATCGACTCTGGGGACATTGCCTACATTTCCAAGAAAGTCCGTCAGCAACTGGACGAGGCTGGCTTTACAGAGGCTAAGATCTATGCTTCTAATGATTTGGATGAAAATACTATTCTCAACCTCAAGATGCAAAAGGCCAAGATTGATGTCTGGGGTGTGGGAACCAAGCTGATTACAGCCTATGATCAGCCAGCTCTTGGGGCAGTTTATAAGATTGTAGCTATCGAAGATGAGAATGGTCGTATGCGCAATACCATCAAACTGTCTAATAATGCTGAAAAAGTGTCAACGCCAGGTAAGAAGCAGGTATGGCGCATTACCAGTCGTGAAAAAGGCAAGTCAGAAGGTGACTACATCACCTATGATGGTGTTGATGTGAGCGGCATGACTGAAATCAAGATGTTCCATCCGACTTATACATACATCAAGAAGACCGTTCGTAATTTTGATGCCGTTCCTCTCTTAGTGGATATCTTTAAAGAAGGAAAATTGGTTTACGATTTGCCTAGTTTGACCGAGATTCAGTCCTATGCTCGCAAAGAATTTGACAAGCTTTGGGATGAGTATAAACGGGTACTCAATCCACAGCACTATCCAGTAGATTTGGCGCATGATATTTGGCAAGATAAGATGGACTTGATTGACAAGATGCGCAAAGAAGCCCTTGGTGAAGGAGAAGAAGAATGAGTTTGCAAGAGACCATTATCCAGCAACTGGGTGTCAAGCCAGTGATTGACGCTCAGGAAGAAATCCGTCGTTCCATTGACTTCTTAAAAAGATACTTGAAAAAACACCCCTTCCTTAAAACTTTTGTACTAGGGATTTCTGGAGGTCAGGACTCAACCTTAGCAGGGCGCTTGGCGCAATTAGCTATGGAAGAAATGCGAGCAGAGACAGGAGATGACAGCTACCAATTTATCGCTGTCCGCCTGCCCTATGGCGTGCAAGCTGATGAAGCAGATGCTCAAAAAGCTCTTGCTTTCATCCAACCAGATGTCAGCTTGGTTGTGAATATCAAGGAATCAGCTGATGCCATGGCAGCTGCAGTTGAAGCGACAGGAAGTCCTGTTTCAGACTTTAACAAGGGCAATATTAAAGCTCGTAGTCGTATGATTGCCCAATATGCCCTTGCGGGTGCCCATAGCGGAGCGGTCATTGGAACAGATCATGCTGCGGAAAATATCACAGGTTTCTTTACTAAGTTTGGTGATGGTGGTGCAGACATTCTCCCCCTTTACCGCCTCAATAAACGTCAAGGAAAGCAACTCTTGAAAGAGCTTGGTGCAGACCCAGCCCTTTATGAAAAAATCCCAACAGCAGACCTAGAAGAAGGCAAACCTGGACTAGCAGACGAAGTCGCACTTGGAGTCACTTACAATGAAATTGATGACTACCTCGAAGGCAAAACAATCAGTCCAGAAGCCCAAGCGACTCTTGAAAACTGGTGGGACAAAGGCCAACACAAACGCCATCTACCAATCACCGTATTTGATGACTTTTGGGAGTGAAAACCTCCAGTGGAGGTTTTCAGCCCGAGTCTAGAAACGGGAAAACGAGGGACCTCCAGTGGAGGTTTTTACCCTGAGCCTAGAAATGAGAAAGCGAAGAAGGTCCGGGGGACCTTTTTAGCTTGAGCCTTAAGCTTAGAAAGCGAGGTAACATTATGAAAGCAATCGGTACGCAAATGTTACAGACAGAACGTTTGATTTTGAGAAGATTTGTGGAGAGTGATGCGGAAGCCATGTTTCAAAATTGGGCTTCGTCTGCTAAGAATCTGACCTATGTCACCTGGGATCCTCATCCTGATGTTGAGGTGACTCGGAACTCGATTCGAAATTGGGTTTCATCCTATACTAATCCCAACTATTACAAATGGGCCATTTGTCTCAAAGAAAACCCAGAGCAAGTGATTGGAGATATCAGCATCGTTGAGATGGATAAGAACGATTCTTCTTGTGAAATTGGGTATATTTTAGGAAAAAACTATTGGGGTCGTGGTATGATGACGGAGGCCTTGAAAGCTGTCTTAGACTTTTGTTTTACTCAAGCAGGCTTTCAAAAGGTCAGAGCTCGTTACGCCAGTCTTAACCCAGCTTCAGGCCGTGTGATGGAGAAGGCTGGAATGTCTTATCTAAAAACCATTGCCAATGGTGTGGAGAGAAAAGACTACGTTGCGGACCTTATTTATTACCAGATAAGCAGGGAAGATAGGTGATTTTCTTTTCTGTTTCTATCAAAGTCAGACCTTGTCTGGCTTTTTTTGTGCAAAATTTCTAAATAAACTGATTAAATTCCTATTTTTGCCTATCATTGTCCCTGTTTTTTCTGGAGTTTTGGGGATATAATAGACCTATCAAATCAAAGAATGGAGGAAGGCAATGGACAATGTAATCTTTTTTATCAGTGTTTTTCTTGCTGGAATTCTTTCCTTCTTTTCTCCTTGTATTTTACCCTTGTTGCCAGTCTATGCAGGAGTCTTATTGGATGATAAGAATGATGCTCAGGCTTCTAGCGGAAAATTTTCAATCTCAGTTGTAAGTTTATTGCGAACTCTGGCCTTTATAGCGGGGATTTCCTTTGTTTTTATCTTACTGGGTTATGGAGCTGGTTTTTTAGGCAATTTGCTGTATGCTTCTTGGTTTCAGTATGTGACGGGTGCGATTATCATTCTCTTGGGCTTGCACCAGATGGATGTTTTACATTTGCAGGGACTCTACAAGGAAAGAAGGCTACAATTAAAGAGACAGGGTCAAAATGCTAACGGCTATAGTCAGGCATTTTTACTGGGGTTGACCTTTAGTTTTGCTTGGACACCGTGTGTAGGGCCGGTTTTGGGCTCTGTTTTGGCTTTGGCGGCTTCAGGTGGTTCAGGAGCTTGGCAGGGAGCTGGTCTCATGTTGGTTTACACGCTGGGTTTGGCGCTACCATTTTTAGTTCTAGCTCTCGCCTCCAGCTATGTTTTGAAACATTTCCGAAAACTGCATCCTTACCTCGGAATCCTCAAAAAAGTGGGTGGTTTCCTCATTATCCTGATGGGAATCTTGGTGCTTTTGGGAAATGCTTCCATTTTGACTACATTATTTGAATAGAGAGGAAAAAGAAATGAAAAAATGGCAAACATGTCTCCTTGGAGTAGGCTCAATTTGTTGCTTGGCAGCCTGTTCGGCTAAAAACATGTCAGACGAGTCTACTATGAAGGAGCAATCCAAAACAGAACAAGTTAGTTCACAAACTGCCACTAAAGGTCAGGCGGTTGCTGATTTTGAACTGACAGGTGTAGATGGCAAGACCTATCGTTTGTCTGATTATAAGGGCAAGAAAGTCTATCTCAAATTCTGGGCTTCTTGGTGTTCCATCTGTCTAGCCAGCCTTCCAGATACGGACGAAATCGCTAAAGAAGCTGGTGATGACTATGTGGTCTTGACAGTGGTGTCTCCTGGACACAAGGGGGAGCAATCTGAAGCAGACTTTAAGAACTGGTACAAGGGCTTGGATTATAAAAATTTTCCAGTTCTAATTGATCCATCAGGCAAACTTTTGGAAAGTTATGGTGTCCGTTCTTACCCCACTCAAGCCTTTATAGACAAGGAAGGCAAGCTGGTCAAAACGCAACCAGGTTTTATGGATAAGGATATGATTTTAAAAGAATTGAAAGAAATGGGGTAGAGAAAGGCTATGAATGATAAAGTAAAACTTTTTGTCTTGGCAGGGGTCATTCTTCTAGCCATAACCGGTTTCTATTTTCTATTGACGCGAAATGCAGGGCAGACAGATAGCTCGCAAATTGAGAAAGCATCCGTTAGCCAAGGAGGAAAAGCAGTGAAAAAAACAGAAGTGAGTAAAGACGCAGACTTGCACGAAATTTATCTAGCTGGGGGATGTTTCTGGGGAGTGGAGGAATACTTCTCACGCGTGCCTGGAGTGACAGATGCCGTTTCAGGCTATGCAAATGGTAGAGGGGAAACAACCAAGTACGAATTGATTAACCAAACAGGACATGCAGAGACTGTCCATGTCACCTATGACGCCAACCAAATTTCCCTCAAGGAAATCCTGCTTCATTACTTCCGCATTATCAATCCAACCAGCAAAAATAAACAAGGAAATGATGTGGGGACCCAGTACCGTACTGGCGTTTATTACACAGATGACAAGGATTTAGAGGTGATTAACCAAGTCTTTGATGAGGTGGCTAAGAAATACGATCAACCTCTGGCAGTTGAAAAGGAAAACTTGAAGAATTTTGTGGTGGCGGAAGATTATCACCAAGACTACCTCAAGAAAAATCCAAATGGCTACTGCCATATCAATGTTAATCAGGCTGCCTATCCTGTCATCGATGCCAGCAAATATCCTAAACCAAGTGATGAGGAATTGAAAAAGACCTTGTCACCTGAGGAGTATGCAGTTACCCAGAAAAATCAAACAGAACGAGCTTTTTCAAACCGCTACTGGGATAAATTCGAATCTGGTATCTATGTGGATGTGGCAACTGGCGAACCCCTCTTTTCATCAAAAGACAAGTTTGAGTCTGGTTGTGGCTGGCCTAGTTTCACCCAACCCATCAGCCCAGATGTTGCCACCTACAAGGAAGATAAGTCTTACAATATGACGCGCATGGAAGTGAGAAGTCGAGTTGGAGATTCTCACCTTGGCCATGTCTTTACAGATGGGCCTCAGGACAAGGGTGGCTTGCGCTACTGTATCAATAGTCTTTCTATCCGCTTTATTCCCAAAGACCAAATGGCAGAAAAAGGCTACGCTTATTTACTAGATTATGTCGATTAGTACTCTTCGAAAATCTCTTCAAACCACGTCAACGTCGCCTTGGATTATATATGTGACGGACTTTGTCAGTTTTATCTACAACCTCAAAACTGTACTTTGAGCAACCTGCTGCTAGTTTCCTAGTTTGCTCTTTGATTTTCATTGAGTATAAGAAGTATTTCCTAAGCAGGTAGAGGAGAATTTTGCTATACTGATACTAGTAAGTGACAAAGGAGCAGAGCATGACCTACACAATCTTAATCGTAGAAGATGAATATCTGGTTAGACAAGGCTTGACCAAGCTGGTTAATGTAGCAGCCTACGATATGGAAATCATCGGTCAGGCTGAAAATGGAAGACAGGCTTGGGATTTGATTCAAAAGCAGGTGCCAGATATCATTTTAACTGATATCAATATGCCTCAGCTAAATGGCATCCAGTTGGCCAGTCTGGTACGAGAAACCTATCCTCAGGTGCATCTGGTATTTTTGACGGGTTACGATGATTTTGATTATGCCTTGTCTGCTGTCAAACTAGGTGTCGATGACTATCTGCTCAAGCCCTTTTCTCGTCAGGATATTGAGGAAATGTTGGGGAAAATCAAGCAAAAACTAGACAAGGAAGAAAAGGAAGAGCAGTTACAAGATTTACTGACCGATAAGTTTGAAGGAAACCTGGCTCAGAAGATTCAGTCCCGTCTAGCTGACAGTCAGTTTAGTTTAAAGTCTTTGGCCAGTGAATTGGGCTTTAGTCCGACTTATTTGAGCTCCTTGATTAAGAAAGAGTTGGGTCTGCCTTTTCAGGATTATCTGGTGAGAGAGCGTGTCAAACAAGCCAAGCTCTTGCTTCTGACCACGGATTTAAAGATTTACCAGATAGCCGAAAAGGTTGGTTTTGAAGATATGAACTATTTTACCCAACGTTTTAAACAGATTGCAGGTGTGACACCTCGTCAGTTTAAGAAGGGAGAAGGCCGATGAAGCGTTCTTCTCTCCTAGTCAGAATGGTCATTTCCATCTTTCTGGTCTTTCTCATTCTCCTAGCTGTGGTTGGGACTTTCTACTATCAATCTAGTTCATCAGCCATTGAGACTACCATTGAAGGCAATAGCCAAACGACCATCAGTCAAACTAGCCACTTTATCCATTCTTATATCAAAAAATTAGAAACCACCTCAACCAGTTTGACCCAGCAGAAGGATGTGTTAGCCTATGCTGAGAATCCTAGTCAAGATAAGGTCAAGGAAATCCGAGATCTATTTTTGACCATCTTAAAGGCAGACCAGGATTTGAAAACGGTGGTGTTGGTAACCAAGTCTGGTCAGGTCATTTCCACTGATGACAGTGTGCAGATGAAAACTTCCTCAGATATGATGGCTGAGGATTGGTACCAAAAGGCTATTCATCAGGGGGCTAAACCCGTTTTGACACCAGCTCGTAAATCAGACAGCCAGTGGGTTATTTCTGTCACTCAGGAACTTGTTGATGCAAAGGGAACCAATTTAGGTGTGCTTCGCTTGGATATTTCCTATGAAACTCTGGAAGCATATCTCAACCAACTCCAGTTGGGCCAGCAGGGCTTTGCCTTTATCATCAATGAGAAGCATGAATTTGTCTACCATCCTAAACGTACTGTCTATAGCTCATCTAGCGAAATGGAGGCCATGAAACCCTATATTGAGACAGGGCAGGGTTATACTCCAGACCACCAATCCTATGTGAGTCAGGAAAAGATTGCAGGAACTGATTGGACGGTTATAGGCGTGTCTTCACTGGAGAAGTTAGATAAGGTTCGGAGTCAACTCATGTGGACCTTGCTTGCTGCTAGTGCCTTATCTCTTCTTGCCTGTCTCAGCTTGGTGTGGTTCAGTCTCAAACGCTGGATTGCGCCTTTGAAGGACCTGAGAGAAACCATGCTGGAAATTGCTTCTGGTGGTCAGAATCTGCGTGCCAAGGAAACTGGTGCCCATGAACTGAGAGAAGTGACTCGCCAGTTCAATGCTATGTTGGATCAGATTGATCAGTTGATGGCAGATGTTCGCAGGCAGGAAGAAACGACCCGTCAGTATGAACTTCAAGCCTTGTCAAGTCAGATCAATCCGCATTTTCTCTATAATACTTTGGACACTATCATCTGGATGGCTGAATTTCAGGATAGTCAGCGAGTGGTTCAGGTGACCAAGTCCTTGGCAACCTATTTCCGCTTGGCGCTCAATCAAGGAAAGGACTTGATTTTCCTGTCTGATGAAATCAATCATGTCCGCCAGTACCTCTTTATCCAGAAACAACGTTATGGGGATAAGCTGGAATATGAAATTGATGAAAATTCTGTCTTTGATAATTTAGTATTGCCTAAACTGGTGCTACAACCCCTTGTAGAAAATGCCCTTTATCACGGCATCAAGGAGAAAGATGGACAGGGACATATTAAAGTTTCCGTCCAGAAAAAGGATTCAGGACTAATCATCCGCATTGAGGATGATGGTGTTGGTTTCCAAGCTACTAGCGATAGTAGTCAAAGTCAGCTCAAACGTGGGGGAGTTGGTCTTCAAAATGTTGACCAACGGCTCAAACTTCATTTTGGAGAAGATTACCAAATGAAGATTGATTCTATTCCCTCAAAAGGTACGACAGTTGAAATATACATAAATGGAATAGAAACTAGCTAACTCCCAGTCAATTCTGGGAGTTTTATGCGTAATTGGGCAAGCTTTCTAGGTTGTCTATCTTGCTAAAACGTAGAAAAAACGATATGATAGATAATGACAAAAGAGGTATCAAGTATGAAGGAAAAAGATATTCAAAGAGCAACAAGCCAGGTTGTTGAAGATGTATTAGAAAAGGCCAATTTGAAGCAGGGATCCATCTTTGTTTTGGGCCTTTCTTCTAGTGAGGTGATAGGTGGTCAGATTGGCAAGGAATCCAGCCAAGAAATTGGGGAAATTATTGTGAAGACTATCCTAGATATCCTAGAAGAAAATGGAATTCATCTAGCCGTTCAAGGTTGTGAACATGTCAATCGGGCCCTCGTCGTTGAACGTCAGGTGGCAGAGCAGTTTGGTCTTGAAATGGTCAGCGTCCTTCCTACACTTCATGCAGGAGGTTCGGGTCAGTTGGCAGCCTTCAAGTTTATGCGGGATCCAGTTGAGGTTGAATTTATCAAGGCTCATGCTGGATTGGATATCGGAGACACTGCAATTGGCATGCATGTCAAGCATGTTCAGGTTCCGATTCGCCCCGTACTGCGTGAAATTGGACACGCCCATGTTACGGCTCTAGCTAGCCGTCCAAAATTAATTGGAGGTGCGCGTGCGCAGTATCCACAAGATTCTATTAGAAAGTCATAAGTGGGCTGAGAATGATCATAAGTTAGAGATATATTTCAAGTATATAGAGGTTAAAGTTGGAAAATTGTGTTTATATCATTTCGGGCCCCCCAGGTGTTGGAAAGAGCACTGTCAGCAAAGAGTTGGCTTATTCTTTTGACAAAAGTGCAGTTATAGAGGGGGATATGATTTACTTAATGATAAAAAGTGGTCTCGTAGCTCCTTGGGAAGATGATGGATTTTATATGGATTTGTTCTGGGATAATATCATCAGTCTGACCAATAATTTCTTGGATCGTGGCATTACTGTCGTGATAGAGTATGTCATATTTGAAGATCAACTGAAGAAAATTGCAGCCTTCTTAAAAGAAAAACAAATTAAGCTAAAATATTGTGTCCTAATAGCAGAAGAAGAAACCTTGAAAGATAGGGATTCTTCTCGGAAAGAAATTGAGAGAACAGGCGATTTATCAATCCAAGCAAGAAATGACTTCTTAGCTAAGAATAGTGAGAAACGTCATTTTCTGTATACGGATGATTTAGATGTCAAAGAAACGGTAGGCATCATTAAAACTTCAAATCAATTTTTAATTTCTGAACAGTAAAAGACAGAGAGAGTAAGGGTATAGAAACCAAGACTCTCCCTGTTTTTTTGTTGAATTTTTGTGTAAAGTGCTCCAAATAAGACCAGTTTTTAAAAGAAGAAGGGTGCTATCTGATGGAGAATTGCCAAAAAGTAGAAAAAAGAAACTTAGAGAAGATTTTCCGTTATAGAAATCAGTAAACAAAGCTGGATTTAGCTGTTCTAGGTCGGCTTTTTTGTGCTATACTTAAGATATGCATAGAAAAACAGTGATTGATTTTAGGGATTTGGGCGAGAGATACATCTTTACCCAGCCGATCAAAGAGTTAAAAACGAGAGATTTAGCAGAAGTGGCGGATTTGCTAGCACAAGTGGAAAGCTACCAAGAGCAAGGATATTATGTCGTGGGCTACGTCAGTTATGAGGCTGCACCTGCTTTTGAGGAAAAACTAGCAGTTCACAAGACTTCTCTACTAGGCGAGTATTTGCTTTACTTTACCGTTCACGATAGGGTGGAAACATCCCCTATTCCTCTGACTTATGAGGAAGTAGATCTGCCTTCAAATTGGATTGAACTAACATCTGCAGAGGACTATGAAAAGGCGATTGCTCAGATTCACCATCATTTGCGTCAGGGAGACACCTATCAGGTCAACTACACCGTCCAACTCAAGCAAGATTTAAGTGCCAATCCTTTTGCCATCTACAATCGCATGGTGGTAGAACAGGAGGCGGGTTACAATGCCTATGTTGAACATGATGAGATGGCAGTGATTTCCATGAGTCCAGAACTCTTTTTTGAGCAAAATGACCGTGAGTTGATAACGCGACCAATGAAGGGAACAACCCAGCGGAGAGTGACTGACCAAGAAGATCTTGCCCAAGCTAGCTGGCTAGAACAGGATCCTAAAAATCGCTCTGAAAACATGATGATTGTGGACCTCTTGCGCAACGATATGAACCGTATTTCTGAAGTGGGCAGTGAGCATGTAGAACGTCTGTGCCAAGTGGAGCAGTATTCAACTGTTTGGCAGATGACGTCGACCATCGAGAGTCAGTTACGAGAGGATGTGGACTTGGTTGCCATTTTTCGCTCTCTCTTTCCTTGTGGATCCATAACGGGAGCTCCGAAAATTGCTACCATGAAAATCATCAAGGACTTGGAGCCTCAACCTAGAGGGGTTTACTGTGGAACTATTGGTCTCTTGCTTCCAAATGGGCGACGGATTTTTAATGTCGCCATTCGGACTATCCAACTGCATCAAGGGAAAGCCATCTATGGAGTGGGTGGTGGCATTACTTGGGATAGTACTTGGGAATCTGAATACCGAGAGGTTCATCAAAAGGCGGCTGTTCTCTATCGTAAACAAGCTCGTTTCAAATTGATTACAACTGGGAGAATCAGCCAAAAACAACTGTTGTTTGAAGATCAACATCTGGAAAGACTGACAAAGGCGAGTCGTTATTTTGCCTATCCTTTTGATCCGAAAGACCTGAGACAAAAGATAGAGGAAGAGTGTCGAGCTTGTGCTTCCCACCAAGACTACCGTTTGCGAATTAGTCTCAGCAAATCTGGAGAGATGGAACTCAGTCGGCAAGTATTAACACCTCTTAGTCCGACCTTCTGCAAAGCTAAACTCTGCCTGCAAGAAGCAGATTTGAATCAGGCGTTTACCTACTTTAAAACAACTCATAGACCACACTTAAGTCTAGGTAAACAGGAAATCATTTACCATAATGCAGCAGGGGAGCTTTTGGAAACGTCTATCGGGAATTTGGTTCTGAAAATTGACGGGAAGCTCTACACACCGCCTATCAATCTTGGCATCTTGTCAGGAATCTATCGTCAGCATTTGCTAGGAAAAGGACAGGTAGAAGAGAAAATTCTGACTTTGGCAGACTTGAACCAAGCAGAAGCTGTCTATGGCTGTAATGCAGTCAGAGGCTTGTATGAGTTGTTATTGAAGGAGAAATAAATGAAATTGATATTTTTACATGGCTTAGGTCAGACGGCCGCAAGCTGGAAGGAAGTTCAGGATCTACTTGCCAATTATCCTTCTGAGGCCCTTGAATTGTTTCCTACGGGGGTTGGGTCTTATAAGGAAGCCAAAAAACGGATAGCTAAATATCTATCAGAGGAGAAGAAACCTTTTGTTTTAATCGGTTTATCCCTCGGTGCTACTCTTGCACTAGAGCTTTCAAGTTACGATTTGCCAAATCTTCAAGGTTTAGTCTTGTCAGGCTGTCCAGTGAAACTAGCAGGTAATATCTTGTTTAGAATCCAGTTGATGATTTTTAAACTACTTCCAAAAAGTTTTTTTGAAAAGCAGGGAGCAGACAAAGCGCTCATGGTTGGTGTTTCTGAGGAATTGAAAACACTTGATTTAACCCAAGTAGCACAGAATTGTTACTATCCAACCTTGCTAATTTGTGGTAGCCAAGACAAGCCTAATCTCAGTTCTATGAGAGGCCTTCATCAATTGATGTCAGATTCTAAGTTGCAGATTATTCCTGACGGTCCTCACACACTGAACACTGACAAACCGAAGGAGTTTGCAGAAAAGACTAGAAGTTTTCTTGAATTGCTGGAATAAGTCTGGTAAAATAAAAGCGAAAGCGATATCAAAAAAGGAGAGAATAATGAAAAAAAGTTTTGCTAGAAGTGGCTTTTGCTGCCCTTCTAGTTTGGGGGCTATTTACCGAACCAATTACTGCAGAGGAAAATATTCATTTTTCTAGTTGTAGAGAAGCATGGGAAAATGGTTACTCTGATATTCATAGAGGAGAACCAGGTTACTCTTCTAAACTAGATCGTGATGGTGATGGGATAGCTTGTGAACGTGCCAATGCACCTCGGGGAGTCTTTAAACCACGCCAGTCGGGTTCGCAATCCAATGTCACAGCTAGCGGATGGGTCAAACAGGACAGTTATTGGTATTATTTTGCTGAAAATGGGCATGCAGTTAGGAATGCTTGGCAAGGTAGCTATTACCTTAAGTCAGATGGCAAGATGGCAGCCAGCGAGTGGATTTATGATGCTAGCTATCAATCTTGGTACTATCTAAAATCCGACGGTTCTTATGCGAGAAATACTTGGCAGGGAAGCTACTACCTTAAATCAAATGGTAAGATGGCAGCAGGTGAATGGCTATATGATTCCTATTATCAATCGTGGTATTATCTAAAAGAGGACGGAGCTTACGCCCGCAATGCTTGGCAAGGAAGCTATTATCTCAAGTCAAATGGTAAGATGGCATCAAGTGAATGGGTTTATGATACCAGTTATCAAGCATGGTACTACCTAAAATCCAATGGTGTTTATGCTAGAAACACTTGGCAAGGGAACTATTACCTCAAATCAGATGGTAAAATGGCAAAGAATGAGCGGGTTGATGGTGGTCGCTACTATGTGGATGCTTCTGGTTTGTGGAAACCATAAAGCAAACAAATTCTAGGGAAATAATGCAAACCTTTGCACAAAACAGACGATTCTGTTATACTATATCTGTAAGCATTTTCAATTAAAAAGGAGAAGACGATGAGTCAAAAGATTATTGGGATTGACCTTGGTGGAACATCTATCAAGTTCGCAATTTTAACTCAAGAAGGAGAAATCCAAGAAAAATGGTCTATCAAGACCAATATTTTAGACGAAGGAAGCCATATTGTAGATGATATGATTGAGTCTATTCAGCATCGTTTGGACTTGCTTGGATTGTCAGCTACGGATTTCCGAGGGATTGGAATGGGATCACCTGGTGTGGTTGATCGTGAAAAAGGGACTGTTATCGGTGCCTACAACCTAAACTGGAAAACCCTTCAACCAATTAAAGAAAAGATTGAAAAAGCCTTGGGGATTCCATTCTTCATTGATAATGATGCCAACGTAGCTGCTCTTGGTGAGCGCTGGATGGGCGCTGGTGACAACCAACCGGACGTTGTCTTTATGACACTTGGTACAGGTGTTGGTGGCGGTATCGTGGCAGAAGGCAAATTGCTTCACGGTGTTGCTGGTGCTGCTGGTGAGCTTGGTCACATCACTGTTGACTTTGACCAACCAATCGCATGCACTTGTGGTAAAAAAGGATGTCTTGAGACAGTTGCTTCTGCAACAGGGATTGTCAACTTGACACGTCGTTACGCTGATGAATACGAAGGCGATGCGACTTTGAAACGCTTGATTGACGATGGAGAGGAAGTAACTGCTAAAACTGTTTTTGACTTGGCAAAAGAAGGAGACGACCTTGCCTTGATCGTTTACCGTAATTTCTCACGTTACTTGGGTATTGCTTGTGCCAACATCGGTTCCATCCTCAACCCTTCAACAATCGTTATCGGTGGTGGGGTGTCAGCTGCGGGAGAATTCCTTCTACAGGGTGTTCAAAAAGTCTACGATGAAAATACCTTCCCACAAGTACGTACATCCACTAAATTAGCTCTTGCAACTCTCGGAAACGATGCCGGAGTTATCGGAGCAGCATCACTTGTATTGCAATAAGATAATAAAAGGGGGAAAATACTACTTTAAAGCTAGTGATTTTCCTCCTTTCTTTTTTATGCTATACTAGTTAGGACAATGAATGAGGTGAGAGTAATGACAAAAGCAGATACGATTTTTAAAGAAAATATAAAACGAATCCTCAAAGACGGTGTCTTTTCTGAGCAGGCACGTCCTAAGTATAAGGATGGGACAGTTGCCAATTCTAAGTACGTAACGGGTGCCTTTGCGGAGTATGATTTGGCCAAAGGGGAATTTCCCATCACAACCTTGCGTCCCATTGCAATCAAATCCGCTATCAAGGAAGTACTCTGGATCTACCAAGATCAGTCTAATAGCCTAGAAGTGCTGAATAGCAAGTACAATGTTCACTACTGGAATGACTGGGAAGTGGGAGATACGGGAACCATTGGTGAGCGCTATGGGGCAGTCGTTAAGAAACACGACATCATCAATAAGATTCTCAAACAGTTGGAAGCCAACCCTTGGAATCGTCGCAATATCATCTCTCTCTGGGATTACCAAGCTTTTGAGGAGACAGATGGTCTTCTTCCATGCGCCTTTCAGACCATGTTTGATGTCCGTCGCGTTGATGGGGAAATCTATCTGGATGCGACCTTGACTCAGCGTTCTAATGACATGCTGGTTGCTCACCACATCAATGCTATGCAGTATGTGGCTCTTCAGATGATGATTGCCAAGCATTTTGGATGGAAGGTTGGGAAGTTCTTCTACTTTATAAACAACCTTCATATCTATGATAATCAGTTTGAACAAGCAGAGGAATTGCTCCGTCGTGAGCCGTCAAACTGCCAACCACGCTTGGTTTTAAATGTTCCTGATGGGACTAATTTCTTTGATATCAAAGTGGAAGACTTTGAGTTGGTCGACTACGATCCAGTCAAGCCGCAACTGAAGTTTGATTTGGCTATTTAAGAAAATAAAAAGAAGTTGAGATTTCTCAACTTCTTTTGTTGCTTAATGTGATACGCGACGGCGAGCTGCTTTTTTACGGTTTTCTTCGATGAAAGCTGCTTTTTGCTCTTCTGGCTCAATCACTTTCTTTTTAATTGCGTATACTGCACCTGCAACGGCAGCGACAGTTCCTGCGACACCTGTTACAAGACCTTTAGCGAATCCTTTAGCCATGAGTCTTCCTCCTTTATCTTCCCGAACAGTCAGGCTCCTCAAGAGGTAGCATTTTTCTGACTGACCTTTTTGTGATATAATAATAGTAACGAAAAAATGGAAATTTTTCAAGGAAAAAAGATGAAAACAAAAATAATTGTGATTGTTGGACCGACTGCTGTTGGGAAGACAGCCCTTGCTATTGAAGTGGCCAAGCGCTTTGGTGGAGAGGTGGTCAGCGGTGACAGTCAGCAAGTATACAGAGGGCTAGATATTGGGACAGCCAAGGCTAGTCCAGAGGAGCAAGCATCTGTTCCTCATCATTTGATTGATGTCAGAGAGGTGACCGAGTCTTACTCGGCTTTTGATTTTGTTTCAGAAGCTAAGAAGGCTATTGAGGATATTCATAACCGTGGTAAGCTTGCTATTATCGCGGGTGGTACAGGGCTTTATATCCAGAGCTTGCTGGAAGGATACCATCTAGGTGGAGAAACACCTCATGAGGAGATTTTAGCTTATCGGGCTAGCTTGGAGCCTTATTCAGATGAGGAATTAGCCCATCTCGTGAAGCAAGCAGGTCTTGAAATTCCCCAGTTTAACCGTCGTCGTGCCATGCGCGCCCTGGAGATTGCCCATTTTGGTCAGGATTTGGAAAATCAAGAGACTTTGTATGAACCTCTGATTATCTGCTTAGATGATGAGCGTAGTCAGCTTTATGAACGTATCAACAACCGAGTGGATCTGATGTTTGAGGCTGGGCTTTTGGATGAGGCCAAGTGGCTTTTTGACCATTACCCTGATGCGCAGGCAGCCAAAGGAATTGGCTACAAGGAACTATTTCCATATTTCCGTGGGGAGCAGACTTTAGAGGAAGCTAGTGAGAGTCTCAAACAGGCTACCCGTCGTTTTGCCAAGCGTCAGTTGACCTGGTTCCGTAATCGCATGCAGGTGACCTTTTATCAGATAGGAGAGTCTGGCGTGAAGGAGCGTATTCTAAGCCAGATTGAGGAGTTTTTAAATGATTGAAACGGAGAAAAAAGAAGAACGGGTCCTGCTAATTGGTGTTGAACTGCAGGGCATGGATAATTTTGACCTGTCCATGGAAGAGTTGGCCAGTCTGGCTAAGACAGCTGGGGCAGTCGTAGTCGATAGCTACAGACAAAAACGTGAAAAATATGATTCCAAGACCTTTGTTGGCTCTGGTAAGTTGGAAGAGATTGCACTGATGGTAGATGCGGAAGAAATTAGCACTGTCATCGTCAATAATCGTCTGACACCACGGCAAAATGTCAATCTAGAGGAAGTTCTGGGTGTCAAGGTGATTGACCGTATGCAGTTGATTCTGGATATCTTTGCTATGCGAGCTCGAAGCCATGAAGGAAAACTTCAAGTGCATTTGGCCCAGCTTAAGTACCTCTTACCTCGCTTGGTTGGTCAGGGAATTATGCTCAGCCGTCAGGCAGGGGGAATTGGTTCCCGTGGTCCAGGTGAGAGTCAGTTGGAACTGAACCGACGTAGTGTTCGCAATCAAATCACAGATATTGAGCGTCAGCTTAAGGTAGTTGAGAAGAATCGAGCGACAGTCAGAGAAAAACGCTTGGAGTCAAGTACCTTTAAGATTGGTTTGATTGGTTATACCAATGCTGGGAAGTCAACCATCATGAACACCTTGACCAGTAAGACCCAGTATGAAGCGGACGAACTCTTTGCGACTCTGGACGCGACGACTAAGAGTATCCATCTGGGAGGCAATCTTCAGGTTACCTTGACTGATACTGTTGGCTTTATCCAAGATTTGCCGACTGAGTTGGTGTCAAGTTTTAAGTCGACCTTGGAAGAAAGTAAGCATGTAGACCTTCTAGTTCATGTCATTGATGCCAGCAATCCTTACCACGAGGAGCATGAAAAAACGGTTCTGTCTATCATGAAAGACTTGGATATGGAGGATATTCCTCGTCTGACCCTTTATAATAAAGCGGATTTGGTGGAGGATTTCACGCCTACTCAAACGCCGTATACCCTCATTTCTGCCAAGTCTGAGGATAGTCGTGAGCAGTTGCAGGCTTTATTTTTAGAGAAAATCAAGGATATTTTTGAATCCTTTACTCTACGGGTGCCTTTTTCTAAGTCCTACAAGATTCATGATTTGGAAAGTGTAGCGATTCTTGAAGATCGTGACTACCAAGATGATGGAGAAGTGATTACAGGCTATATTTCGGAGAAAAACAAATGGAGGTTAGAGGAATTTTATGACTGATATTAAAACCTTGGCTCTAAAATATGGGGGCTATACAAGTCTGGATAAGGTCTATCTGGATCAACTTCTAGCTGGCAAAACAGAACAAGAGCAGTTGGCTCTCATTACCCCTCCGCCCAGTGTAGTGAATGCTTACTTTGCAGAACTCTACCAGAAAAAGAGTCCTCAAGCTGCGACGGATTATTTTGCAGAACTAAGCCAGGAATTGAACCTCTACAATGCTGAGCCAAGTTTCACCTTTGAAAATAAGCCTTTCATTCGTCTTAATTTATCTGGCAAATCTTTTGGATTTTGCTACGAGAGTGAAGGACTGGGAAGGATTTTCTCTGAAAATGAAGAGGAAATCTCGAATGACTTGCTTTTTGAGATTGCGCAAATTTTCCCTCATCAGTTGGTCTTTGAAGAGTCTGGAAAGATCTACATGAAGGAACTTGGAGAAGAAGAAGTTGTCTCTGTGGAGAGTTTGACTCCTCTGACAGACCTGGAAACCTTGGCTGATGGTCGCAAGCGTCTCAAAGGCTATAGCCAAGAGGATTTATTACAAGAAGCTGTTGCTTTTTCTGGCAAGCGCTATTTCCGATCGGAAAACCGCACAGCCATGTTATATATTGATTAATTAGAAAGTATCGAATGGATATTCAATTTTTAGGAACAGGGGCTGGTCAGCCCTCTAAAGCCCGCAACGTTTCAAGTCTCGCCCTGAAACTCTTGGATGAGATTAACGAAGTTTGGCTCTTTGACTGTGGAGAAGGAACGCAAAATCGCATTCTGGAAACCACGATTCGACCACGTAAGGTCAGCAAAATCTTTATCACTCACCTGCATGGAGACCATATCTTTGGCTTGCCAGGCTTCCTTTCTAGTCGTGCCTTTCAGGCCAATGAAGAGCAGACAGATTTGGACATCTATGGACCGCAAGGGATCAAGTCCTTTGTCTTAACTAGTTTACGTGTGTCAGGTTCTCGTCTGCCTTACCGCATTTATTTTCATGAGTTTGACCAAGATTCTCTAGGGAAAATCCTTGAAACCGATAAATTCACTGTGTATGCAGAGGAGCTGGATCACACTATTTTCTGTGTTGGCTATCGTGTCATGCAAAAGGACTTAGAAGGAACCTTGGATGCTGAGAAGCTCAAGGCTGCTGGTGTCCCATTTGGTCCGCTTTTTGGAAAAATCAAAAACGGCCAGGATGTTGTTTTGGATGATGGGACTGAAATCAAGGCGGCAGACTATATCTCAGCTCCCCGTCCGGGTAAGATTATTACTATTCTGGGTGACACCCGAAAAACCAATGCTAGTGTGCGTTTAGCTGTCAATGCCGATGTCCTGGTCCATGAGTCGACTTATGGCAAGGGAGATGAAAAAATTGCTCGCAATCACGGTCACTCAACCAATATGCAGGCAGCACAAGTAGCAGCAGAAGCCAGTGCTAAGCGCCTCTTGCTCAATCATATCAGTGCTCGTTTCCTTTCAAAAGATATCAGCCAGCTTAAGAAAGATGCAGCTAGTATTTTTGAGAATGTCCATGTGGTTAAAGACTTGGAAGAAGTGGAAATCTAGAAGATTGAGAAAGGATAAGTATGCGTACGATTCTGATTACCGGAGCTAGCGGTGGCTTAGCCCAAGAAATGGTCAAACTCTTGCCAAATGACCAATTGATCTTGCTAGGTAGAAACAAGGAAAAACTGGCACAACTCTACGGAAATCATCCTAATGTAGAATGGATTGAAATCGACATTACTGATGACTCAGCCCTAGAAACTCTGGTAGCTGACCTCTATCTCCGTTATGGCAAGATTGATGTCTTGATTAACAATGCTGGTTACGGGATTTTTGAAGAGTTTGACAAGATCTCTGATCAAGACATTCACCAGATGTTTGAGGTTAATACCTTTGCCCTGATGAATCTGTCTCGTCGTCTTGCAGCTCGTATGAAAGAAAGCCGAAAAGGCCATATCATCAATATCGTCAGTATGGCAGGTTTGATAGCGACTAGCAAGTCCAGTCTTTACTCGGCGACCAAGTTTGCGGCTATTGGATTTTCAAATGCTCTGCGCCTCGAACTCATGCCCTATGGTGTCTATGTAACGACGGTTAATCCAGGACCGATTCGTACTGCCTTTTTTGACCAGGCAGACCCAGATGGGACTTATCTCAAGTCGGTTGACCGCTTCCTGCTGGAGCCAGATACGGTTGCGAAAAAAATCGTTAAGACCATAGGAAGAAATAAACGAGAGCTTAATCTCCCAGTCTTACTCAATCTAGCCCATAAGTTTTATACCCTCTTTCCTAAGTTAGCAGATAAGTTGGCAGGGGGAATCTTTAATTATAAGTGAGAAAGCTGTTCCCTTGAGGAATGGCTTTTTGCTTTAATAAGGAGAAGTTGTTGATCAAAAATAATCCCTGAAAATACTGGTAGTTTATCTCTATTTGATAGTTTTGGAGTATAATTGAGATAAGAAAGTTCATTAGATAAATGAAGTCCCAAACCAGCTAGCTTACCCTAGATAATGCCCTATGTATAGCCGGAGGTTGATAATGGAATTATTGACAATTGACCAAATTATTTCCATTATTGAGGAAGCAATACAAGGGCTTGACCCTGAGATAAGAGAAGGAATTGTCCTGAGCCATACTGAAGTGCCTGTGTCTGAACTGGATCGTTTGAAAAAACAACTGCAAATCCAAGATTTGGATCCGATTTTTAGGAAGTATATTCTGGCCTATAACTGGGGGCAGATCGGTTTTTTAAGTTACCAGTTTGGATATGGGGACGACACTAGTCTTACTTGGCTGATGAATCGAAATTTGGAATACCACGATTACTCTACTCTACAAGAAAGAGGCCTGATCATCATTGCAAATGGAGATCCCTACACTATTTTGCTGGATTGTTAATCTGGGGCGGTCTATGCTCTTGATGCAGAGATGAACTATGATGAAAAAATATGGCTGACACCAGATTTTCTAGCATTTGTTAGAGCCATGGGAACGGCCCAATCTGCAGTTTGGAAGGGTTGTGAAAGTGACTTCATCCGCTTGATGACTAGAATAGGTCATGCGTCCAGTTTGATATTTTGGCAGAGTCTGGTCGGGTTTTATGATTGAAAATAGAAGGAGCAGGTCATGGAATTTATTGTAGCTGAGGAAGGGATTCCTCAAAATATCGGATGTCAGGGAGCCCTGATTGCCTATTATGGCAGTGAGATAGAATTTCATTATGAAACCGTACCACCACACGGTGATGAGATTTTTTCTGCCAAGTTGCCTTTGTTAGAACTTGATCTGCCCTTTTGGATCTATGGGAGAAATCTCATATTTTTAGATGCTTACTACCTCTTAGCAGAAACAGTTAAGAAAGGGACTTGGAATCCCATAACGAGTATCCTCATCAATATTCATATGGGGGAATACGCCAGCCTAGACCACTGGTACAATCATATATCTATTGAGCAAAACGGTCTTGAGTTGAAAAATGATTATGATGGAAAAGTCAGGACTTTAAAAAATATTGACAATCTTCATTGGCTTGCCCTAGATGCTGAATCAGAAGAAAGGAACTAAAGATGGCAAAGAAAAGAGTTACATTACCAAAAGAGTTTAAGGATTTAATGGATGAAGGAAATATTGAAGCCCTTAAAGCAGTCTATGATCGTTGTGAATTAACCGCCCATGATGGAAGATTTAGCTTATGTACACCTCTGCATATGGGAGGAGTCCCGGATGAATTGGTTATCTGGCTTGTCGAAAAGGGCTTGGATATCAATATTCCTGATTATTATGGAGGGACTCCTTTATACCGTCAAGCAATCTTGGGTAGAGATACAGTAAAACTCTTGTGTGAATTGGGGGCAGACATTGAAAAGCCCAATAGATATGGCGAGACCCCTCTACATATGGCAGCTGAGTTTTTTCATCCTAAAACAGTCAAATTTTTGATTAACAAGGGAGCAAATGTCAATGTAGAGAATGATATGGGAAGAACTCCACTAGCTTCAGTCTTGATGGTTTGTCGGGGAATCTATATTGCCCAAACTGCTGAAATTGCCTCTATGTTACTAGAAGCAGGTGCTAAGAAAACCTCTAAAATGAAGGAAAAAGTTGAACAAATTGGTAAGGATTTTGAATTTCACAGAGAAGGTATCCATCCTGACTACATAGAGGCTGCAGATAAAGGCTTAGCGAAGCTCTATGAGCTCTTCGATGTCAAGCCTGTAGAAAAAAGATTAACTCACGATGGAGTTTCTCCGATTCTCGTAAAAGAAGGTAGTTGGGAGGAACAATATGAGGAACTTTGGTCCTTCTTAATCCCTTCGAGTGGGCCAGCCAAAACTGTTCAGGGGGAAGTTATCCGTATACCAGGCAGAGTTCGTGATGAACTGGATCGAAACGGTGGGGGCAACTGGGACAGAGACTACCGCAAGATGCTACAGGCTATTCCTCACTATCTTTCTCTAGGAACTCCACTTTCAGACACTGACTTAGAAGAAGCCAAGCAAGTCATTGCACAAATCCATAGCAAAGAGAATAATGATGAAGCCAGTCTAGACCGCCTCTGCCAATTTGCTCTTGCTTGGATTAAGCAAAATCCTAAACCAATTGACTTAGAAGAACCAAGTTATAAGCGGTAAAAAGAATAAGAGTTTGACAATGATTACATTAAAAAATATTGGAGAATTTAAATCGGTTCCACAACTTGTTAAGGACATCATAGAGGGAGACACCTGGGCCTTAGACCAATATCTTGCAAGTGGTTGGGATATTGACCAAGAAATAGAAATCAGCAAGTATACCTCTCTAAGCCCAATTGATTTATCCTTGATTACAGGAAATTTTGACTCCCTAAAATGGCTAGTGGAAAAGGGGGCTCATTTAAATGTAAAAAATAACCCTTCATTTTTGTTGGCTGTCAGGTATTGTGATGGTACGTTCATCAAGTATCTTATGGAACATGGAGCAAAGATTAATAGTGTAAATGCTGTAAAGTCGGAAGCCTTTCAAGAAGCCTTATTTGGCAATAAATTTGATAATCTAGCTATTATCCATGCATTAGGACATAGTGTCGAAAAATATGGCGGAAAAGCATTTAGGAGAGCTGTTGCAGATAGAAATTATCAGGTGCTAGATTTTTTTATTAAAAATGGAGTTGATATAAACTATAATGCCTCCGACTCGGTTTATCCCTTTAAGCCAACGCCTCTCAGTGTAGCTGCAAGATATGTTGACCTAGATATGTGTAAATACCTTGTAGAGCACGGGGCGGACGTGACTCTCACTGAAAAAGATGGTATGAGACCTTATAGTATCGCTATCGAAAAGGGGGATCAAGAGATGGCAGAATACTTTAAAAAACTAGAGCCAGTAGAATTTCATAATTTATGCAATAAATTGGATGAACTAAAACCATTTAAACTGCCTCGGGAACTTACCGATTTTCTCATGAGTCAAGACTTATATTTTGAACTTACTAACTGTGATTTTAAGTGGATAGAGTTTTTCCCTCTCATGCAAACAATTCCCTTAAAAAAAGGTCGTAAAAAATTTCTCCGTATTTCACGGTCAACCGGAGATTATACTCATATCTATCTCATTTGGCATCCAAAGACAAGTAAAGTAGCTTTTTACGATGAGGAACACGAAACTATAAGTGATATTTGTAGCTTTAAAGAATTTATCTGCAATATGTCTAGACACTTACAAGAAATTCTTGAAGGTTAAGAGAAATCAAAAAGGGGGGCTCTTATGCAACTAATTGACCAAGTTAAAAAAATAGAAACTTATATTTGTGAGTGTTTTGAAGACTGGGATTTGGATGATCCTGTAGAGGAAGGATATCTGGAAGATTATCAGGGCATTTCTGGTGCTTCTGAGGAAGAGCTTCAAACCTTTGAGGGAATATTTGGCATTCGTCTACCTAGTGACTTCAAAGAGCTCTATAGCTATAAAAATGGGAGTAAATACCTCTCTATTTTACCTTGTGTAATTGACCAGAGAGATTTAACTTTTTCTCTCATGAGTCTACAGGAAATTGAGACTTGTAAAAAGTACTTTCAAAATAGAGATGCTCTGTTAACCGAATTTCCCGACTATTTTTCTAGTCAAGACCTAGAAAGCATGCATGATAGTAGAATTAAGCCTTATCTTTTTAATAAAAAATGGCTTCCTTTTGCTCAGTATTGTGACTCTTGTTATCTTATGCTGGATTTTGATCCAGACCAGGAGGGTCAGGAAGGTCAGGTTATTTGCTACATCCATGATCCTGACCAGGTGATCTATGCGGCTGAAAGCCTTACAAATCTGATTGAAGGGATAATGGAAGAGATCATATGAATGGACAAATGTACCAAATAGCCTGTATCGTTGCAGCAGCTAGGAAGGCTTTAAAAACTGATCAGGCAATCTTGTATCATCCTGACCAATATATCAATAAGATTTGCTTTCAAATTTTGCCGTCAGAAAAGGGGGAAGTTATAGAACTATCTGTATCTGGTTGGTTTGAAAATCTTAAGGAAAAAGGTTTGAAGGACTTAAAATTATTTTGCCCTATCTCAGTAAATGACAGAGGTATTTTAGGTTTCTCCAATACGACACAGAGTTCAATTCTCTGTTTTTATAAAGATGGGAAGGCAAGTTATTTCCTACCAAATTGGAAATCTGCTTCCGCAGGCAGGGGCTGGGATGTTACCTACACCGAGTATGAATGGGAAAGGTCTTCTCAAGACATTCCCCACTATGAAAATAATATAGAAGAATTTAAGGACATATTGGCTCGTATAGAAGATTTAGCAATTAAAATTGAATGTGACAACTTTGCCAAAGTCTTTCACTCTGCTAGAAACTTTTTGCTGGACCCAGAATCTGGTAAAGGACTGGTAGACCCTCAAATTCCACCGCAACATCTAAGCATATTTAGAGCTGCAAGTGCAGCGGATGTTTTTGGAGGAATGGGCTCCTGGAATGATGAACCTGGATGGCTGGCACAAGACAAGGGACTGGGTCAAGTATACGATGAACTTTCAGATCAATTGCTAAGAAATATTAGATCAGCCATTCTATTTGCCATCAACGAGTGGTGATGGATTAGGAGAGAGAAAATGGGGAAGTTAAAGTTAAGTCTATTGAATAAATGGGAACTAGACAAGGACTACAATAGTGTTTTCAATTCTGTCATGTTACATGATGGTAGAGCCTTTGTCTTGACCAGTGAGAAGGAAGCTTTCAATCTCTACTGTCTGCTTGAAGTATCACCTTTGGGTGTGAAGGAGATAGATGCTTGGGATTGTGACCATGTTTGGGAGGAAGAACCTCTACTCTTTACAGATGGACAAAATATTGGCATCATTAAGGCTGGCAAGGAAATAGTCTATTATACTGGTGATTTTTCTAATCCAGAAATCATTGCCATAAAGGATCCACAAAGTATACTTCCTAAAAAGGCACAAGAGAGATATTTTCAAATCGTATCAGATAGCGATCAGATATCCGTGTGTTTTGAAGATCAAGTTTATACAAATCAAGCAAGAAACTTTGCCCTTTTAGAGTTTGATCGAGAGAAAAAGCAGGCTAAGTGGACCACTTATTCGCATATTGATAAAAAAGAGTTAACCCACCACGACACGAGCTCTGATGCTTGTCCTAAAATCGATAGTATGAAATGTTGGAAGCAAGAGCTCTATGCCTTTAGCTCTGGAGAAAGTCAAACCTCTGTCAATAAATGGGGCATGGACTATTATGCTCTTGTTAAAATCTCTAGTGATGGTCGTATTATCGAAAAGTTATTAGAATCTGAACATTTAAAGGCTTTAGGCAAAAAAGCTGGTGTCAATGGAATTTTTACGGATTCGCCTTATCTGATCCTGAGCCCCTTATTTAAGAATGATGACTGGAAGGGTAAGCAAAAGCTATTTTCTCTGGCAACGAGAGAATGGTGCGATATAGCCTTGCCTAGAGGAATGAGTAAACACAAGCTTCAAAATATGACAGACAACTTTTGTTTAACTTTCCTGTACGACAGAGGTTTAAAAGAACTTGCCCTTTGTCGAATTGACTAGGCTGTGAGGTTGAGTTTGGGAGCTTCTTATAGATAGGTGCTGAAATTTCTTGGTTAGTCTGCAGTATTTATTTTGAGGTGTTTTCTTGTCAAATTTGACCAAGTATTGCGAATCGAATCTTAAAATAGTATACTAGAAATAGCGATTATGAAAACGTTTGCGTTTTTGTTGATGATAGATTATTTAGGAGACAAGACATGGAATTGACAGCCATTTATCATAGACCAGAATCAGAGTATGCTTATCTGTATAAAGAAGGTCAGCTACATATCCGAATCAGAACCAAGAAAAATGATGTCCAGCAGGTCATTTTGCACTATGGAGATCCCTTTATTTTCATTGAGGATAAGTATGAAGCCAAGAAAGAAATGACTAAAGCAACCTCGGATGCTTTATTTGATTATTGGCAGGTTACAGTATCGGTTGATTTTGCACGGATTCAGTATCTCTTTGAGCTCCTTGATGAGGAAGGTCAGGGTGTTTTATACGGTGATAAGGGTTGTGTGGAACATACTCAAGAAAACTTGGATGCTGAAGGCAATGGCTTTAAGCTTCCTTATATTCACGAAATTGACGGTTGTCAAGTTCCTAGCTGGGTTTCAAATACCGTTTGGTATCAGATTTTCCCAGAACGATTTGCTAATGGAAATCCTAATCTAACTCCAAATGCAGCTCGAGAGTGGGATGCTGCCATTACACCTAATAGGGATGACTTTTTTGGTGGAGATTTACAAGGGATTATCGACCATCTAGACTATCTAAAAGATTTGGGAATCACTGGACTTTATCTATGTCCGATTTTTGAAGCTACAACCAATCATAAGTACGATACGACGGATTATTTTGAAATCGACCGTCACTTTGGAGACAAGGAAGTCTTTGCTACTCTAGTCGAGGAAGCTCACAAACGTGGTATCAAGATCATGCTAGATGCGGTATTTAATCATATTGGCGACCAGTCTGCCCAATGGCAGGATGTTCTAAAAAATGGAGAAGAGTCACCTTATAAAGATTGGTTCCATATTCAAGAATTCCCAATTACAGAGGATAAACTGAAAAACGCGAGAGAACTACCTTATCATACCTTTGCCTTTGCTAGCTATATGCCTAAGTTAAATACAGCAAATCCTGAAGTCAAAGACTATCTTTTAAGTGTTGCGACCTACTGGATTGAGAATTTTGATATCGATGCTTGGCGTTTGGACGTTGCCAATGAAATTGACCATCAGTTCTGGAAAGATTTTAGAAAGGCAGTTCTCGCTAAAAAGCCTGATTTGTATATTTTAGGTGAAATCTGGCATACGTCTCAACCTTGGCTAAAAGGGGATGAGTTCCATGCTGTCATGAACTACCCGCTCTCTGAAAGTATCAAGGATTATTTCTTGCGTCAGCATAAAAAGACAGAGCAGTTTATTTCAGAAATCAATAGCCAGTCAATGTACTACAAGCAACAAATCTCAGAAGTGATGTTTAACCTTCTGGATTCTCACGATACAGAGCGTATCCTCACAACTGCCAAAGGCAATGTGCAACATGTCAAGGCTGCTTTAACCTTCCTCTACCTTCAAAAAGGGACTCCTTGTATCTATTACGGAACAGAGCTTGCATTAATAGGTGGACCAGATCCCGACTGCCGTCGTGTCATGCCTTGGGACCGTGTGTCTGAGGACAATGATATGCTGAATTTCATGAAGAAATTAATCAAGGTCCGTAAGGAAGTGGCAAGTATGATTCAGCATGGTTCATATTGCTTGCAAGAAGTGAAACCATATGTTCTTTCCTTGAAATGGACCTACGAAGGAAAAGAAGTTCAGGCTATCTTTAATCAGTCTAAGGAGGATGTTATCTTAGACAGAGATTCAGTTGATTTAGCGAGTCATTGCCATCTTAAAGATGAACAAGAGGTTATCTTACCAGATGGATTTGTAGTTCAATTAGATTCGATTTAAATCGATTTTTAACTCTAGTACAGGTTTGTTTTAAACGAGAAAGGAAAGACCGATGGAAAAACTTCAAGTTTCTAAAGAATGGTTACAAAAATACCAAGAAATCAAGCATATTTTGACCTCGTCTGTCAATTATGCAGCATGTTTTGAGGCTAAAGAAATAGACGGCAAGGAAGTCTTTGTCCTAGATATGGGGGAAGTGACCTTCCCAAGTGGAGAAATTTTAGTTAGAGATCCCTTGGTCTGGCTCCGTAGGAATGAAAAACCCTATCTAGAGACAGTTCCCAAAGGAACATTTCCTCTCAAAACCTTAGTAGTCAAGATCGAAGAAGATCACTATCGGTATGTTGCAACAAGAGTTCAATTTACAGATAAGCTTCCAGTTGTTTACTATGAAGCCTTAACTGGTACTGAAAACTTGGATTCTGTTGAAGAAGATTCTTATTTTGGATTTTCAGTTGATGCAGGATTGGCAACTATTGTGGATGTTGAGACAAAAAATGCCTACTGTGATTTTGAAGAAAGATGGTATCAAGAAAATCCTGAAAAAAACATCTATGATGATTTCTTTGCGGAAATTTTTGCTCAAAATGCCATAGAACATCCCCTATATCAACGAGAAGGCGGTGATTGGATTAACTTTAGAATACCACATACAGACCTGACTATTCCAATGATTCAATCTGGTTTTGGAGATGGAAATTATCCTGTTTACTTTGGCTATGACAAGGATCATCAACTCTGTGATGTGGTTATTGAGTATATCTACGTAGGATAAGGAGTTGGATGATGGCACTCAAGGAAGTTTATGAGTATTTTCGTCACTATGATAAGGAAACTTATC